>NZ_LZLL01000551.1:0-109803 GCF_001669335.1 Mycobacterium sp. 1245852.3
TGGCTTTGGCGGTGAAGTCCGGGGTGGTCGGCTCAGGCAAGTCCGCGATGATCGCGCTGACGCCTTGCAGGGCGAGCTCGACCGTGCGCGCCATGGTCGGTGCGTGAATGGAGTCGGTGAACACCTCGGTCGCCTCGTCACTACCAGCCGCAGGGACGGCCGCTGCTGTTCGCTCGCCCTCGCGCCGCTGCGCCTCGATGTAACCGGCGGGCAAATCCAAGACCTCTTCTAGCTTTGCCTGCGTGCTTGGATGCGGCCAGCTGCGACCCATCTCGAAATTGATCAGAGCAGATTGGTTGTAGATCCCATCTCTGTCCAGGCTGCGCTGGGAGATGCGCAACTGGTTGCGGCGCGCACGGACCGCTTGGCCAGCGCGCAGAAAGCCCGGGTCGGTTTTCCCGGTCCGCGAGGAACGTTCGGCCTGAGCCGGTCCCAGGGACTGGGTCGATTCATCGTGAGTCACGCCGGTGGTAAGGGTCACTGCCACCCCGTCAGGCGCCCCGAGGTGCAGGGTGGTGGTACCGGTAATGGGTACTGGGGTGCGACGGACTCCGTCGACGAACATTCCGTTGGTGCTGACATCGACGGCGTACCAACCATCGGGGTGGGGTTCGAGGACAACATGGCGGCGTGAGACCAGCTCATCATCGATGTCGACCGCCGCTTCAGGATCTCTGCCGATGAATGCCGCGCCCGCGGCGGCGTGAAGGGTGTGCGTCGCGCGACCGACCCGCACAATTAGCGCGGGCGTCGTCACTGGGCTGGCAGTCAATCGTCGCTCCCTTTCCCGGTTGAGGCACTGATGCTCTGCTGTTAAACATAGCGCTCGGCTAAATCCTACCTCATTCGAATCGCCGCGGGCTGGAAAGCACAGCGGTGCTGTCGAGGGCTTTGCGGCGTTCTGCGTTTCTCGCGTCGCGCGTACCGATGGGCGCCGTCACCACCTTTATGCAGGTAGGTAAACTAAAGTGATTTGCCGCCGCGGGTTGCTTTACCGGGCCCATGGCACGCAAAGTGGGACGACCCCACAAGTGCGCTGTGGTTTAGGAACCATTGCGCTGTGGGTATTGCTTGGGTTACTGTTCGGGCACGATGCCATTGCGGTCCTCGGGCACGCATAGAGAAAGGTCGCCGATGCAACACCCAAAGCAGCCATCGATCGCGCTACCGCATCACCCGTACACGCCGGCCATGCCGCCGGTCGCTCCCCAGGGCTTCTACGAACCGCCGACCCAGCCACTGCTCCGACCACAAGCCTTCCCGATGACGCCCCAGCCCGGACCCTTCCCTTACCCGCAGCCTCACCTACCACCAGGCGCAAACCCCTGGGCACCAACCGCCTTCACGGCACGTGACCCCCGAGTTGGCCTGCGCGGCAAACACCTTCCGCTCTACCTGGGCGGCGCGATCGCCGCGATCACCGCGGCGGTGCTCTTCGCGGGATTCGTGGCGCCCGGCTTTCTCGTCACCAAACAACTCGACGTCCGCGCTGTCGCAGCCGGCGTCACGCACGTCTTGTCCGATCCGAACGGTTATGCCGCCAAGAACGTCAGCGACGTCACCTGCAACGACGGCCACAACCCCACCATCCTCAAGGGAGCCAGCTTCACCTGCCAGGCCACCATCGACCACATCAAACACCAATTCACGGTCACCTTCACCGACGACAAGGGCAGCTACGAGGTCAGCGCCCCAAAGGGAACAAAAATCTGACAATGCGCCTCGACATGAGCCAGGCGGCGCGAACCTATCCCGATCCGGCGCCAAAGCCGCCTAACCGCAACCTTTTAGGGGCGTGCCTGGCCCTGCTGGCGATGGTGGTGATCTCGCTGGTGATCCTGCTGTTGTTCAAAGAGTTGAGCAGCCCGGTGTTCGGGGTCAAGCTCGAAGAGGGCTACTACCCGGACAATTCCGCGGCGATCGTGCATTCAGCTCGAATCGGCGTCCTCGCTTCGACCTGGTTGATCGTCGTCGCGACTGGCCTGGCCGCGAGCGCCGTGGCGGTACGCCCGCACCCCTTCCTCCAAGTAATGGGCGTGCTCACGCTGATGTCCCTCATCCCGGTGCTACTGCTGCTCTTGTTCTGCTACGGCCTTGCCTTTTAAGAACGGCGGTCATGAGGCGGGGCATGCCGCTTGCAGCGGCACTAGCGCCCAGACGTGTTGGAGGGGGAGTTCGGACCGTACGCTCGCCGACAGGCGATCGTACACAGAGAACAAGGCTGTCAGCAGATCCTCTGTGTCCCATATCCGTGTCGTGAAGTAGTCCTTCGTTGCCTCGGCGCGGACTGTTCCCTCGAAGCCGCGCCACGCAACCAGCAGGCCTTGACGGCCCGAGTGAGGTAACAAGTCCGCGCAGTGATCTGAACTCGCCGATCCCAGATTGGCCGGTCTTGGCTTGCACAACTACGCGCGGACTATCGAGTCCGATGGGGCCACAGCCCGCCAATATGTCCACGCCATGGTCGGCTCCAGGTGGACCGAGCGCCGTCATGAACCATTGCCCTTCCAGCATCGCGGCGATGAGACGAGCAAGTTCGTGGCCAACAAAGTTTGATGCAGAACGTCATCATGCCGCGCTTGGAGCCGGCCACCCTGGCGACGGCGGCTGGGTAGCGAAGTAGGAGCGAGGATACCGGCCGCCGCGTTTGAGGTCGCGGTGTTCGGGCGCTTTAGCGAGGCAGGTGTCTCTGTCCTCGAGGGCATTTGGCCATTCGTCGCCGACTCCGGACTGGGCGAAGTAACCGCCTTGATGGCTGGTGATCCGCCAGCCGTTGAAGACGTCGACCGACGGTGAGCGGGCCGGTCCCCGCTGAGGGATCTGCGGTCCCGGCTTGGCGGGGGCCGTCATCGTGATCCGCATGGAGTCGATGCCTGAATACGGTGGCGGCTCACCGATATTGGGTTCGTAACCGTTGCGGGCTGGTTGGGCTGTGCCAAACGTGTACTCACAGGCCACCACCGTCACATCGCGACCGGACGTCGTCACTGACGAGATGTACACCTCGTCGGTCCCCACCCACGCGGGTTCGGGCGCATTGGTCTTGGGCCACAGAAATTGGGTTCCGGTGGGATGGTCGATGGACTGGTTGGGATCGACCGACTGCTGGAACCCGGGATACAGGTACTTGTTGTCACCCGTGATGGAGACGAGCACGTAGGACTCGGTGAAGGCCCGCACCGCCACGGCTGGCCAAGAGGTGATGTCGACGCCGGGCTCGGCGGTCCAGACCATCGTGAAATCGTTGAGGGTCGACGGCCAACCGGCGGGCACCGCGGGCGATGTGGGTGAGCCGGCCTGGTGGACGCCCGAGACGCAGCCGGTAACCATCGAGACCGTGATAGCCGTCGCCGTCGCGAATGCGCGCGATGCGCGCAGGATCCGCATCAAATTCTTCCCATGGGTTTCGGTAGATCGATAACAGGTTACCGCCCGTGCTCGGTATCGACCTCGATGCGCGAGACGAGGTGGCCTGATCATTCTGGTCGCCTCACCAAGCCATATCGCGGGCCACTTCTGCTTGGGCCGCTGCGATCTCGTCGGCAGTCGCCGAGGTCACATCCGCGTCGGCCGCCCATTCGAAGCGGCTCAAAAGATCTGCCAGCGCTTGCTTTTGCGCCGAATGCGTGATCGGCACGGTGTTCAGATCGGCACGGGCCAACCAGTCGAACAAGACGATCGCGTCGGCACGCCACAACCGCGCGCTGACAGTGGGCACCTATTCCTCCATGGTCATGACGCCGGCCCCTCCCCGGAAACTCTCGCCACCCGAACCCGCGCTGCTGGCTAGCTAGTGGCGGGCGATGTTGTCATTGATCGCGCGGACCAGAAACGTGCCCGTGGTGATGGTGTTTTGCCCGCACGCGCGCACATCCACAACGACGTTGCGCCGCACCCCCATCGCGCGCTCACACTCACTGCCTTGGTGTTCGTTCGCCCCGGCGGGCAGCAAGACCGTGCTGGCGATGCCTTCGGTCTCGCTGATGATCGTGATCGTGGCGTGGTCATCGGGTTGGCCGTTGGTGAAGGAAACGGTGACGCCGGTCAGTCGGCACCCTCGCCACGCCGATAGCTGCTGGGTGTAAAACTGCTGCGCGGCAGCCTCGTCTGGGAACGCCGCCACCGCCTGAATCACCTTGTGGCGTCCCGGGCTGGCCTCCATCAGTCCTTGAACTGCCACGCCGGTATACCCCGACCCTGTGTAGGTGCTTGCCAACGCCGGGGCCACCGCGCTGGCGCACTTTGCCGGGTCTATCGATACGTCCGAGGCAAGCGACGTCGCCACCTCACGCGGTCGCATCTGCACGTCGTGGAGTATGTTGCCGACCTGGTCGGCAGATGCCAGCAGGCTCGGCAGCGCTGCGATGTCTAGCGCCGGCGCTGCCGGCGAGGCGCTCGGTGACGGTGCCGGCGGGGCGGGCCTACTCGAGGCTGGTGCCCGCGTCGATGACGGCGCCGCCGATTTCGACGTCGTCGTCGAATCGTTGCCGCCCACCACCAGTGTGATGACCACTACCGTGATCACGGCGGTGATCGCACCGGCAACCCACCAGGGCCAACGCCGGCGCCGCCGCGGCGGGTATCCGATGGGCGGCATGCCCGGCCCGCCTACGGGGTAGGGATACGGCGGCCCACCCGGTGGCCCCTGCCAGTGTGGTGGGGCTTGAGGCGGCTGCCAGGCCGGGCCGGGTTGCGGGAAGGGTCCTCCCCCCGTCGTCGGTGGCGGCGCTGCCGGGTGCTGCGGGAGGTTCATCGTCGGCTCATCGCCCTTCCCGGGCCCCCAATCGGTGCTCATTGCGCTAAGCCTGCCTCAATACGGTGAAATGCTCAGTGGGATTGCGGATTCAATGCCTCGAAGGCGAGCGGTTGTCGGCGCACTGTGTTGCTGCTCGCCCTCCGGGCCTGCATTGATCCAGCATCTGCGTGTGGCTCTTTTCAGGCGTCGGTGAAACGTTGGTAGCACAGGTCGTCGTTGGTGTTGACGACCCCGGAGCGAAATGCGGTGATCCGGGTAAACCCCGCCGGCACGGTCTGCCCGTTGACGTCGCTGGCCGCCAGGTGGTTGGTCAACAGTCCGGCGACAGCTTTGTCGAGGTCGCCGGCAGTTAGGGTCAGCGCATTGCCCGATGGCACCGACACCGGGCCAGCCATTTTGCGGTGCGCCAGGCCGGTAAGGCAGGCGGTCCGCAATGCGCTCACCGGTGAGTCGAGCTTGAGGCCGCGTTCGTGTTGCACCGCAAGGACATACCGCGACATCACTACCGACATCGCGGTGTCATCGCCCTGGATCAGCATATGACCGGACTGCTCATTACCGGGTGCTCCCATTTTTTGGAGCTGGGCGAGATCGACAGCGATGGTGTTGGTGGCCGGGCAGTATGAGGCGGGCGGGCTGGCTTGGGCGTCGGCGCAACCGGCGGCGGTATAGGAAAGCTGCGGAGGGCTTTTCAGGGCGAAGATCGCCCCGAGGGTGTCCATCAGCGACGACAGGGTTTGCTCGGTGATGGGCACTTCCCCGGTCTCTAAGTGACCGGATTGGTCGTAGGTCAACGCGATCGGCAAGTCCCCGCGACGCTGCTTGACCTCGTTGTCGTCGATCGCGGCGCACGCCGACGCGCCTGAGACAAAGCCCACCTGGAAAGCACTGACGCGGTCGAGCGCGGTGCCGTGGCCTTCTTCGATCAGCCCCGATCGTCGGGGGTAAGGATCGGGTCACGCAGGGTGATCAGGCCGGCCAGTACATGGTCGAGCCCGTCGCCGGTACTGAGGGTGAACCGCGTCGATTTGCCTTCGGCAACCCAGCGCATATAGACACCGCCGAAGCAGTCCGCCTGCTGTTCTAGCACGATCGTCGATGTGCCGCGGGGGGCGATGTTGGCCATGTCCTGAATGGCGTGACCATACTCGTGAGCGAAGATGCCTGTGACCGGCATCGATCCGAAATATGTTTTGCCGGTGGGGATCAGCACCCCGCGGTCCCAGGCGATCAGGTGGCAGCGCGGCGAGAACAACGCGTTGATCAGTTTGTAGGTCCGGTGATGGCATACGGCAGGGCTGGCCGGATCCTCGGAGTCGTAGGAGACGAGTTCGTCGACGGGCTTGAAGTCGCCTTTGAAAAATTTGCTGAAGTTGGAGCGCCAGAAACTTTGAATGTCGTTGACCGACAACAGCACCAAGGTGTCGTCGTCACCATGGTCGGTGTTTTCCACTGTGCCGGTGGGTTGGGGTGCGTCGCTGCGAGGTCCGCTTGGGCCGTCGACCGCCAGCAGGCCCCCGACGTGGAAGGGGTCGTAGAGCATCGAGGCGCCGTGTCCTTTGATGACCGTGGTGCACCCCGCGGCGCTAACGGCGATCATCGCGACGACGCTCACCACCGTCGCCGCAGCGACCGCACCGCGCAGTCGGCTAGTCACGAGCCAACCTTATCGTCGCGGGATCCGTGCGCGCCCCGTTCTGCGGGGCCCAAAGCGCGGGCGCACAGGTCAGCACATGCGTGCTAATATGTGCATATGAACGGTTCGGCGGCGCCCGCGTTGGGTGCCCTATTGGCGAAGCATCGGATTGACCTGTCGGTAGAAGAGGTTCTCGACGAGCTGGATTCCGCGTTTGCGGCGATCCCGGGAGCAACCACGCTGTCGAAGACGGAGGTGGACTTTCTTCGCACCCATGCCGAACCCAGCGTCGAGGCAGTTATCGAGACATGGTCGGCCGACGATGAGCGCCAGGCCCGCGCCCGTGTTGCGTTGCGGCAACTCACCGGCGCGCTTTCTGGATCGGTCAGCATCAAAGAAGCCGCCGCGATCTTGGGTGTCGATCGGTCGCGCGTGTCACGGCGGATCACCGGAAAAGCGTTATTGGCCTTCGATCTTCAGGGAAGCCGACGCATCCCCCGCTGGCAGTTCCTCGGGAAGGAGCTGCTTCCGGGCTTGGACGTAATCGTGCCTGCGATACCACGCGACGCTACCCCCGCGGTCCTGGATGCGTTCATGCACACCGCGCAGCCCGACTTTGACAACCGCACGCCGATCGAGCATCTGGCCGCGGGCGGTGACCCCGAGTTGGTCGCCGGATTCCTCGAGGATCTCGGACGCTGGTGAGCCCACAGCCCAAACCGAAAGCGCCTCGAACACCCCCCGCGCAGCTCGTCCAAGAACCGCAAGACTGCATCGACTACACCGGCACGCTATGGCGGGTCCACCGCACCGCCGGCGAGCACGTGCTGCCTTGGAACCAACTGCGCACCTACGGGCCGCTGCCATCGATGCGGTGGGATGCCCACCCGGGCCCTGCACCTGGCGCAGGGAACGACGGTGTGCTGTATGCCGCAGCCGATCTCGCAACCAGCCTGGCCGAGGTCTACCAAACAACGCGCGTGATCGACACCCGCGCAGGCACTCCGACCGTGACCGCCTGGCATCCCCAGCGGCCATTGCATCTGCTCGACTTGTCCAGAACTTGGCTGCTGCGCAACAGCGCCTCGACCGCACTACTGGCCGCGCCGCGCTCGGTATGCCGGCGCTGGGCCCGCGCTATCTATACGACCTGGCCTGACTTGGACGGGCTCTACGTCCCGTCGACGATGACCGGGCGGCCCAACATTGTTTTGTGGACCGCGGCCGCGGACTCGATGCCGACGATGCCGGCGTTCTCGCGCCCGCTTGCGCACCCGCTGGTCTGGTCGATCACGCAAGCAGCAGCTGGCGAGATTGGCTACACGATCCTGTGAGCACTCCAACGACGGCGCCCCATGATGACCTCGCTCAGCCGGGGCCAGCGACGTCCGAGGGCGCCATCACCGTTCACACAATGGGCGTCCACTACCGATGGCAAATTCCTGAGGTTGTCCGCCAGCAGCTGCGGCTCGCACATAGCCTGCGCGAGGATCTGGTCACCTTGCAACTGGCCTATGACGAAGACATCAAGGCGATCTGGTCGTCGTATCCGACGGTGGCGGCCACCGAAGCTCACGTCGCGGCGAGCGAAGCAGAGGCCGCCGCGGCCAACGAGGCATTGAAGGCTGCCCGCTCCGCGGCCAGAGGCAAACGGGTGGATACCGCGATCACCGAGCGACTACACGACGCCAGGACCGTGCTCAAAGCCGCGCGTCACGCCCGCCGGGAAGCGATCACGCAGGTCAGGCAAGACGCCGAGCAGCGGCGCCGCGATCGCGGCGCGCAACTGGCGGCCGAGCAGAAAGCTCTCTATCGCACCTACTGCCAACACGGCGACCCGACGCTGTTCTGGGCGACGTTCAACAGCGTCATGGACGAACATAAAGCGGCGGTGCGCCGAATCCAGCAACAGCGCGCCCAAAGCCGCCCAGCTGCGCTGCGCCACCACCGCTTTGACGGCACCGGCACTCTCGCGGTCCAACTGCAGCGGACCACCGGCGCGCCGGCACGGACTCCGATGCTGCTCGCCGATCCCGCCGGGCGCTACCATAACGTCCTGCACTTGCCGTGGGTGGATCCCGACCAGTGGGCATCCATGACCCGCGCCGAGCAGCGCCGCGCAGGACGGATCACGGTGCGGATGCGCTGTGGATCCCTTGGGGGCCAACCACAGTGGATTGACTTGCCGGTCCAAGCCCACCGCTGGCTGCCCCAAGACGCCGATATCACTCGCGCTAAACTCACCGTCACCCGACTCGGCGCCGATCTGCGGGCGCGGCTTTCGATCACCGCGCGGCTCCCCCATCCGACTGTCCCCCACCGCCGCGATCTCCCCACCCTGGCAATACATTTGGGCTGGCATGCCATCGATGAGGGCGTCGTGGTCGCGCATTGGCGCTCAGACCGGCCAGTGGCGATCCCACCCGAACTGGCCGACGTGATCGTGCCCATCGTCGAGGGAGTCTCGGGCCGCATCATCGCGCCCGGCTCTATCGGGACGCGGCTAGAGCGTTACGCCGAGATCGCCTCGGCTCGTGATGCGGCATTGAGCGTCATCCGGGACCGGCTGAGCATGTGGCTTGCCGACCACGGGCCGCGGTCGCATCCGATCCGGCCCGACGAACAGATCACGGCCGCCGATGCTGCGCGGTGGCACTCCCCCGCGCGATTCGCCGCCCTCGCGCTCGGGTGGCGCGACTCCGACCTCGAGATCGCCGAACCGCTTGAGGCCTGGCGGCGGGCCGACAAACTGTTATGGCAACAGCAAGCGCACGGCCGTGCACGAGCCCTCGGCCACCGCACGGACTTGTGGCGGCGGGTTGCAAGCGCGTTGGTCAGCCAGTGCGGGCGCCTTGTTCGTCGATGACACCAATATCTCTGCCGTGATCCGAAACACATTGGAGCGCACTAGGATTCCTACTGATCTACAGCGCCAAATCGATCGCCGCCGCGATCATGCAGCTCCTGGCGCTCTGCGGTCGAGCATGGTCGCCGCAGCCACCCGCGACGGCGTTCCGGTGATAGTGGTGCCCGCTGCGGGGTTGAGCCGAATTCACGCCGGCTGTGGATATGAGAACCGGGTAGAGAGCCGACGGCGGCACCGCAAGATCATTTGTGCCGGGTGCGGTCGCACCTATGACCCCGATCTTTCAGCGACGGCGCTGATGCTCGCTCGAGCGGCGCAACCACCGGTGCAGCCTTGACCCGCCGGCCTAGCGTGCCACTGGCTACAATGAGTCAAGAGGACTTCGCCTAGCGATCCGGGCCCAAAGGATCGACGGGTCATTCCACGGTTGCCCACGGACTGACACTCAGCGCCCAGCGATCCGGGCCCAAAGGATCGACTCCTTCTCCGGTTGGCAGGCAACCTGCAACGGATATCGTCAAGCGACGCGCAGCCGCGCATGTCAGAGGCGCGGAAGATTCCTGATGTCCCGCAGTCGGATTCGTGCCAGATAGCGACAATTCTCATTGCTGCTGTCGGTACCGCTGATGGGCGCGGCGCTCGGCTACGAGAGGCAACGCCACATCCCGCACGTCTCCAGCAGCGGCTTAACCAACTCCACAACCTCGCCGTGGGTCATGGAGACGTTTCGCATCGTGCGGTTGCCGCCCAACTCAGGCAGGTACGGCCGCGGCTCTGCGCCGTTGAGCCGGTCAAGCAGCGCACCGGCCATCTTTTCGACAACTGGCCACGCTTGTTCTAGTTGGCCCAACCAGTACGGCTCGTTGTCGGGAAGGCTTGGGACGGCCTGGATTAGGCTTGCATAGCAGGCGCCATCACTGTCAGCCCCAAAGTTGAATTTCTCAGCGACGATCTGGCGAAATGACTTACCGTCTTCGTCGGTGTCGTCCACTCCGTGCGCTGGCTTACCCCACTGCAAGCGGGCCTCTGCCCACGGGCCCGCGTAATAAATGAACGCGGCCTGCACCGGGCGATCGCTTGATATCAGTACCTTGCTGTTGCCCCCGGACGGACCTCCGTCGATCGTCACCATGGTGACGGCTATCCGGTCATCACGTAGCCCGTTGTTCACAGTCATCAGCGCAGCGACGGTGTGGGCCGCCTCGTGGTGCGCGACCGCAATTTCATCGGCCATGCCGCGCAGACTACAGACACATACGGTCGGCCCCGCGAGGATGGACGTGATACTCGAAGTGCCGTCGCCCGAGGCGAACTCGGGCCGAACCCGCTGCCGGATCGCATCAAGGCGCTGCCCGGCGACCTGCTCCGCCACGAACTCTTCATGTCAATGCGGCCAGCGTCGCCGGAGACGATCGCCGAGATCGTCGACGGCGTCTTCCTGCCCTTGGCGACGAGCCTCGCGTCCAAAACCCCGGGTACACAACCGTGTTTGTATTTTGCGGACTCTTCCGCTGACGGCTACGGCTGTTCACGTCGTACTTAATTACACACGCTGTGGTGCAGAAGTATTGACTGCTGAACGCCGTTTGCCGACGAGCGGCTCCGCGGTGGACCATTCACGGGCGGCTGAGGTGAATATCCGCTATTTCAAATCAATGTGGAGTAATCGGCTCCGTTTGTTGTAACCAATGGTCACCGGCGCGAATAATAGTGAGCGCTGCACGCCGTACACCGTGAGCGGTCGGCGGAGTTGTTACCTTTCCGTGACGAGCAACAGAACCGGTCGGCTCGCCATCTGCAAACCGCTGCGGCGGAGACGATGTCACACATCGCCACGGATCTAATAGGCGGCCGCTCCGAACAACGGATGGAGCTAGACGTGATAGGAACTGACGCCTCGCGGCTTAGCCGCCGCTCATGGGCGGACCGTAGCGCTACGGCCCTGTCGGCGTCGAGGACGGTTGATCATGCCCGGCCACGCCATGCTGCTGTTGCAAGCCGATCGCACGCCGCACGGCGACGCGCGATCGGGTTGACGGCTGCCGCGGCGCTAGCTCTCACGACCGTTCTCGGTGCCTCCCCGATGCTGGCCCCGGCACCGACGGCACGCGCTGATGATCTCAAATACGAGCAGTTCTACACCCCGCCAAACCCGATGCCGGCCGGCAAGCCCGGGGACCTGATTCGCACCGAGCCGACACACCTGGTGCTCGAGCCCTCCGGCAAGCTGGGCGCCTTCGTCGGCACCGGAACCCGAATCATGTACCGCAGCACCGATGCTCAAGGAAACCCGGTTGCGGTGACCGGCACCTACATCGAACCGGACCCACCCTGGCCAGGAAAGGGACCCCGGCCGTTGATCGCTTACGCGGTCGGCCCCTACGGAGTGGGTGAGCAGTGCGCGCCATCGCGGCTGTTCGACCAGGGCATCCACTTCTCGCAGGGCTTCGATCTAACCCTGAACTACGAGGAGGGATTCATCGCCACACTGTTGGCCCGCGGATTTGCCATCGTCGTCACCGATGGTGTCGGGGAAGGGATTCACGGGCCCGCCTCACCGGAATTTTTGATCCGGATTCCTGCCGGCACTGCGTTGATCGACGCCGCCCGCGCAGCCCAGAAACTTCCCGGCACCTCCCTAGACCCGCACGGGCCGGTCGCGTTCTGGGGCTGGGCATCCGGCGGACAAGCATCTCTGGCGGCCGCCGAACTTGTCTCGAGCTACGCACCCGAACTCAACGTTGCCGGCACCTACGCTAATGCCCCGCTTACCAACGTGGCCGAAGCGATACCAGGAGTGGACGGCAACTTCCTTGCGGTCCTGACCGGCTATCTCCTGCGGGGCATTCAGGCTGCCTACCCGCCGACCGAACAACCCATCTGGGACGCGCTGACCCCACGCGGTGTACAGATGCTGGATTGGAGCGGGCACACCTGCCTCGTCCAAGGAGGCGTCGACTACGCCTTCCGCCACATCCAGTTCTGGTTCAAAGACGACCCGAATCAAATATTCTCCACTGACCCGTTCAAGAGCATCCTGGCAGCACAACGCGTCGGCAACCTCAAACCCAAAGGGCCGGTGTATATCTCACACAACCGTTGGGACCCACTAGCGCCCTACACCTCAGCGCGCGACACCGCGACGGACTGGTGCAAGAAGGGCGCCGACGTCCAACTATGGACCAACGAGCAACCCCCCCTTTTCAACAAACTGGATATCAACATCCTGCTGCCGCAATTCGTCGACGGCGAGCGAAGCATGGCCTGGCTCACCGATCGATTCAACGGCGTACCGACCACACCCAACTGCGCCGAGCTGCTCGCCAGCTGAGCATTCCGACCCCGATCCTGCTCGCCGAAAACCGCACCATTTGAATCAAGTTGGAGTTTACCGAGTGCGCACTGTAATGAATGGTCACGCCGGTATTTTCGGTGAGATGCAGGTTCATCGCCTTGTGCACCACCGATGGGCCGAGATGTACTCAATTCATCAGAGCGCCGCCAGGTTAGCCGCACTCGCGGGGCCCCGTGGCGGGCAACGAGTCCAGGAGTAAAGCGCCATGTCCTTGGTCACCGTCAACACCGCCGCCCCCGCCGATGTCGTCACTACTGTGCTGGCTACCGCCGACCGCGTGGCCGATCAGCTGCGTGAGACGGCGGCCGAACGAGACAAAGCCAACGCCACCCCGCGCGAGGAAATCGAGCTGCTCCGCCAGAACAATCTGCTGCAGGTGCAAGAACCGGTCGAATACGGCGGTTCGGGATTCAACTACGCCCAAGCGGTCCAGATCATCCGCCGAATCGCCCGCGGCGACACCTCCATCGCGCATCTGATCGGCTACCACTTCGCCCAAACCCGGATCGCCCCGCTGTTCGGGACACCAGCGCAAGCCGAGGCCCAATCACGCCGCAACGCAACCGAGAGACTGTTCTGGGGCGGCATCCAAAACCCCCGCGGCGGCTCGGATCTGACGCTGACGCGCCACGGCGACGGGTTTCTGCTCAACGGCAAGCGGACTTTCGCCAGCGGAGCCAGCACCGCAGATCAACTCTCAGTCACCGCATCCCTGAACGGCGAACTGGTCTTCTTATCCCTCGACGTGCGTGACGGCCGAGAGGGCTTCACCTTCCTCGACGACTGGGACAACATCGGCCAGCGCCTCACCGACTCAGGCGGTGTCCGCGTCGTCGACGCCCGCATCACCCCTGACGAGGTGCTCGGCGAAGAACCGTTCATCGGCAGTGTACCCAGCCCGTATCAAACCCTGGTCACCCCACACTGGCAACTGGCGTTCGTCAACTTCTACGTCGGCACCGCCGAAGGCGCCCTGGCCGAGGCCCTGAACTGGACACGGGCCAACGCCTCACCGTGGGAGAGCTCAGGTGTCGAACACGCCACCGACGACCCCTACATCCTGCACACCGTCGGCGAGCTGACCAGCCAGGTGCACGCCGCGGCCCTGCTGGCCGACCGGGCCGGCGACGCCCTGCAGACCGCGTTGGATATCGGTCCGTCGCTGAGCGAGGATCAGCGCGCCGAGGCCGCGGTCGCGGTCTATGAGGCCAAATACTTCTCCACCAAAATCGCGCTGGACACCGCCAGCCGGCTCTTCGAGATCCAGGGCGCCCGAGCCACATCGAGTGCGTACGGATTCGACCGGCATTGGCGCAACCTGCGCACCCACACCCTGCACGACCCGGTGGCCTACAAAGCGCGGGAGGTCGGGGACTGGGCGCTCAACCATCGACACCCGCAGTTCTCGCTCTACCGGTGAACCGCTAGCGGCGCCGACTCACGGCCCCGATCCTGGGCCGACTGAATGCGCGAGGAGACACCCACCATGGCGACCGACCCCACCCCCACGCCGCTGCGTTTTGCCTACTGGGTGCCCAACGTCAGCGGCGGCCTGGTGACCTCGACCATCGAGCAGCGCACCGACTGGGACTTTGACTACAACGCCACCTTGGCCCGGCTAGCCGAGGACGCCGGCTTCGACTACGCGCTGACCCAGGTCCGCTACACCGCCAGCTACGGCGCCGAATACCAACACGAATCGACCAGCTTCAGCCTGGCCCTGCTACTAGCCACCCAACGGCTCAAGGTCATCGCCGCCGTGCACCCCGGGCTATGGCAGCCAGGCGTGCTGGCCAAGTGGGCGGCCACCGCCGATCACCTCTCCGGCGGCCGGGTGGCGGTCAACGTGGTCAGCGGCTGGTTCAAAGACGAGTTCACCCAACTCGGTGAGCCGTGGCTCGAGCACGACGAACGCTACCGGCGCAGCGCAGAATTCATCCAGGCCCTCAAAGTCATCTGGACCCAAGACCACGCTAACCTGGCCGGCGACTTCTACCGCATCCGCGACTTCAGCCTCAAACCTAAGCCGCTGTCCTGGCCCGGCCGGCCCCACCCCGAAATCTTCCAGGGCGGCAACTCCACCGCAGCCCGCCACAACGGCGGGCACTACGCCGACTGGTACTTCTCTAACGGAAAGGACTACGCCGGCGTCAGCGAGCAGATCGCGGAGCTACGCCGGATCGCCGCGGCGGCCGGCCGCACCGAGGGTCCCCGGTTCGGCCTCAACGGGTTCGTCATCGTCCGCGACACCGAAACCGAAGCGCGTGACGTCCTACGCGAGATCATTGCCAAGGCCGACGTGCCCGCAGTGCAAGGCTTTTCCGCCGCCGTACAGCAGGCCGGCGCATCAACCTCCGACAAACGCGGCATGTGGGCCGACTCCAGCTTCGAAGACCTCATCCAGTACAACGACGGCTTCCGCACCCAACTGATCGGCACCGCCGAACAAGTCGCCGAACGCATCATCACCTACCGCAAACTGGGCGTCGACCTGATTCTGGCCGGATTCCTGCACTTCCAGGAAGAGATCGAAGCATTCGGCCGCACCGTGCTACCGCTGGTGCGCGAGCTCGAGGCCGCCGCCGGCATCGAACCCGCCACCGCCGCATCAACACCATGATCGTCGAGCTGCTGTACGTGTGGGGCTGCCCACTCGTCGATCCGCGGATACGCTGCACGCCTGCGCCATCGCGTCGACCGTTCAGCGGTCTGGGTACGTGCGGATATGGCCGTGGTCAGCAGCTGCCGCAGTTGCTCAGCCTCTGTTGCACCGGTATCGGTTCCGTGGAGTCACCCCCGCTGTGCGAATCTGCGCCGGAGCAATGTTCAGCCCCTCGAGCGTCCTAGGTTGATGGCTCCCCAGCGCCGGCTTCAGCACCGCCTGGCAAACCCACTCTTCAACCCAGCATTTCGCGCTGCTCTGCGGCTGGGTATTGCGCCGAGAGCTTTCGCGCTACTCGAAACCAGAGGTCGGCGGAGCGGGCGGCGACGCCAAACGCCAGTAGGTAATGGACTCGACGGTGACGTCTTTTGTCTCGTCTCTGAACATGGCCGGAAAGGTGACTACGTCAAGAACCTCGGCCAGGACCCCCGTGTGAGGTCAAAGTTGGCCGCCGGTGGCATACCGGTACCGCAACCGTCATCGACAAGGACGACGCGCACGCCCGCCGCCGCATCGATGAGGCAGACGGGCTCGTCGGCCGAGTCGATGGCGTCATCTTTCGCGCCTCCGCCAGTACACCGGTCACCGTGCGGATCGACCTGGCCCACTAGGCGCCTGGAATATGCACGGATCGAATATGGACGGTTACCAGTAAACTGCGTGCAATCCCCAAATGTGCTGATACACAGGCGCTTTAGGACAGTGCGTATATATATATATCGGCGAACACGCTGTTGCACAGTCATACTGGATGAACTCGACGTATGCACTTCCCTGCGAAGTTCTGGGCGCGAAGTTCCGAAACGACAGCTTGCGGCCTCCGCGAGTGGATCGACGCGTGAAGCCACTTACGTAGCAGAGTCTCGGCGTGTTCGCCAGCACTCCAAGGTTGTTCGCTCGCCAGGAGGAGATCGATTACGGGCTCAATTGCCGAAAGTTGGACCACCCCAGAGCCATCGACAAGCCTTTGGGCGACGAGACGACTGATGCGGCGCAGGCCCGCATCGTTATCGGCGCGGAGATCCGACCAAGCGGCGCGCAGAACAGGTTCCGGATTTCCTAGCGTCAGTAAAGCCTCGCCCGGAACATCACCGCACCGGGCCCCGTGGCCCGCCTCCGCGAGTGCGTCGAACGATTGCTGCATACGCGAGAATCTCTCTCGCATCGGGTTTCTTGGGCTGTCCCCCTCCGCCAATCTAACTTGACAGGCGAGCCGTGCAGCGCTCAATGCCCATCGGGGCGCGTGAGCATCGACGAGCCGTGACGTGACGTTTGGGGATCCAAGCATCAGCCGGGCGACCGCATACCGCCGCACCTCGTCATGGCTGAACTCTGGGCCGATCTGGAACGGATTATCAGTTGAAGATCGCAAGAGGCCGTCGTGCCGCAGGCCCTCGATGGCAACAGGGTCGATCGCTAGAACACGATTGAGGTCGTCAGTTCCCGTCAACGAAAGTTCGGCGAGACTTAACAGGGCTAGTTCACGTGCCTGGGCCGATCCCCGATCGGTCCTGCCGCCGCGGCAGACCAATCCCGACCAGATCTGCATCATCGCGTCCGCGTCGCTGAGCGGGACCCCTTGAAGTCCGCCGCGTACGAGCAACTCAAAGACGACCGGACGCCGAAGGAGTTCTCGCGAACGCGCATTTGACGCCAGCGCCGCTACTTCGGGGAACGTTGTTACAAGAGAGTCGACCTGAGCATCATCCAGCGGCTGCACGTGAAGCTCTGCGATGTCCGCTATGCCCGCTTCGAGTGGGGCCACGCCGCACACAGCCTCTACACCTTGCACACCCGCACCCGCGGGATCGAGGAATTGCTGCCCGACAAGGAAAATGAACTCACCGAGCCCTACGTCCTGGGCCTGTGGAACGAAAACGGAGACGGACTCGCGCTGCAAGGCACCCGCCGCCAGCTGCTCGACTACCTCGGCCTCGTCATCGCCCACGTGCAGCGCGAAACCGACCCGCGCCTCGAGCTCGACCAGGCCCTCAGACGGCTCCATGCGCTGCGACAAGAACGCGCCGCGGCCCTCGATGACCTCAACTCCAGCAGCTGCCGCATCGCAGGCCTCGACGAGCAGGAGGTTGACCTCCTCAACGAAGTCGCCGAGGCCGCCGCCGAAGTCAACGACCAGCTGTAATTCCCCACCGGGCCCGGCCAGCACCTGCACCACCGCGGGGTTGGCCGGGGCCCCCCTTTTTCTTCCAGCCCGATGGGGTACCGGCGCGCCCGGTCTGGCCACCCGGCGGTGGCCACCAAATCCGTAGCCCCTCACCTTCTTTAGCCGTCAGCAGGGTGCACACCGTAAGCGGGCGGGGACCCCGACCGCTCAACCCACGCCCACGCCGAACTCCGCAGGCCGAGTGACCTTTTCGGCCCTATGCCAGCCCGCCAGGGCGCTGTGCGCCGGCGAGCGCGGACCGAAAACCCTGCTCCATTCGGCGCGGACTCTTCGGGGTTGACCGCCCACCCTCACCCGCTTGCCCGCACCCCAGCGCCGACCGGCGCGCCACTCACACCGAACGGAGCAACACCATGTACGAACTTGCCACCACCGTGTACCTCAACCAGGCCCGCCGGCAGGGCCTTGGGTTTGGCCACTTCGAGCCCGCAAAGCTCTACGCCGCTGCCGCATTCACCCTCACCGCCACCGGCGGGCCCAGCCACGAGCAGACCACCGCCGCGCTCGAGACGGCTCGGATGGGCTTTGATTTCCGTCGCCAAGGTGCCGCGCACGCGAGGCTCGGAGTCTTGACTCAACCGCTCGCCCAACTCAGGTGGGAGCGAGGAGGATCTTGCCCAGCGATTGCTGCGATGCAGCGCATCGCCCAGCCCGGACTGTGACAGCAGCGGCGCTATTTCTGTCAGGTCAGCGTCGACCACTTGCAGCGCACGCGCGAGGTGGTGCTCTTGTTCCCCGGGAACGCTTATCAGTTGGATTGCGACCTCTCGAACCTGGCTCTTGTCATCCGGGGTGTCCGCGCAAAACGCGGCCGCATGTATCGCTGCAGGCCTGCTATCCAAGGTTCCATCCCAGCGCATTCCACCCAGCGGATTTTTCATCGATCCGTTGAGGATATCCGGCTGCGGAAGGCGGGGGGATCACCGGCTATTCGTTCACCATCAGCCAAGGACCCCCAGTGGCACGCTCTTACAGATCATTCGAGACAGCCGGCCCGCCAGCCCTTTTGGTTTCGCTCTCGCGCGCCAGGGTATGGGTGGAGCGGCAATGAGCATACGTGACGCAGCCGAAGCGTTCCCACATGCGCGATCCGCCGGCGCCGGAACCAATTTCGAAACAGATTGGCAAGCCGTGACCGTTGCTATAGGTTCTTACCCTCCGTGCCATATCGCATTGCTCTGACCTGCGCTGATCCAGCTTGTCTCACTTGATGTCATCGGCGATCTGTCTCACTTTCGTGTCATTTCTACACACGATTTACCTACCGCGGATTGCGGTCTCCCCAACCGCAGCCGCCACCCTTTTCGTGGTCCCGGGCCTCATGCCGTTCCGTCACGTGACTTTCCGGATCTCTGCCTGCCGGGGTGATTTGGCTGCGCCCGCGCTGACACACTGTGCGCCGACCGCCAGGTTCGGCCCGTCGATCATCGCCGCGCCGAACCTAGAGCCACTCCGAAGTCGAAAGCAGCGGAAGGATTTTCGCGACAGTAGTTCGGAACTCTTCACCAACGCTACCCAACTTCCTGGACACGATGCCGCGGCTAGTGTGCAGCAAGCCGATATCAGTCGTTGCAAGAAGCGAACTCGCCGTGTATCGAATTGTGCTGCGGGACAGCACTAGGCGAATCATCTCGGTTATCCGCTTGTGAAGCATCGCGGAGCAGCGCTTTTGAAGCGCCGGCCAGCGGCCGCAGGTCTTGGATAAGTTGTAGTGACGCCGGACCGGACCGTGGGCGTTAACCTCAAGAACAGGAATCCGTTATCAACAATTGCAGTTCCACGTTTTGCCAGGCTCCTTACACGTCGGAGGAGAGACATCGCCGCGTTGCGGCGTCCCGGTCGAGATCGCGAAGGCGATCGGATCGCGCAAGGGAAGTCCTAACTGTGCGCGAAATCGGTTCTCGCCAGCCGTGCCATATTCAAACAAATGGTGTGCATTGGCTGGCCCGTCAAACGTCGTGACGTGTCCCGTCGTACCGCCCCCAGTGTAGGCGTCTACTTCCCAGAGTTCGTGACACAACATCACCGAGAAGGGAAAATAGATGGTCTGCTGGGGATGAGAGTTGTCGTAGACGATCCAGTTTTCGCCGCCGGCATCGGTGACGTCGATATCCACCTCGACGCTGTTGTCGCCATACTGGAAAAAAGACGCCCCGCCGTCGTTTACCAGCAGAGTAGTCGAACGAGTGACAAAGCTAGTTCCCACGCCGTAGATCGTCACGGGGATGGGACAATTCACGAGACGGTTGAGCAGCGTGGACGAATCCTTCAGCGGCTTACTCGGCTTATAGCAGACTTTGTACGATTCGAAACCAAGGGCGTAGCCCGATACGCTTCGGGTGAGATTTGGGTCGCAATCGGACATCAGAAGCAGGGCCTTGAATACTGATCCATCGTCATAGTTCCATAAAACGCCATTTGTGTCATAGCCCTGGCCCGAAGCTATAAAGAGGGTCACTTTAAGCTCCCTTTGAGTCGGCTCACCGGCGCGTCAGTAGGAGCCAGCGGTGTCTGGAGGATAGTCACGAGTCCGAGTGCGTCAATCGTCAACAGTGCTGGTGTGAACACAATTCCGGTGCTCCTTGTGATGCTGCCGTTCGGGTCTGCGAATAGCGGGATCGCCGATCCGCATTCATCGCTGAGTCGACGAATATCTTCCTTGGACGCACCGTCGACAACCGCTGCAACCCATGTCGGCCCGCTGGTATCAGTGTCTATCTGCAACTCGCGCAGTGTCCTTGTGGATGCCGGTCCTGTATCGAGGAATGCGAGACGAGATCCAGCCGTGCGAGGCCGCTGCACAGGGACGGGTGGGCAACCCCCAGCGAGAAGATCGATGACTGGGACGCGATCACCGATTCTGATCGCCTCACGGAGGTGCTCTGGTCTGGCGGGCGATCCGGTGACTAGGTGCTTATCGAGAGCCTCGGCTAACCCCTGGTGCATCATGCTTCCATTGTGGTTCCACGATACGACCCCGGCTGGGTCGATTAACCGCCAATTGGGCAAAGACCTCGCATTATCCAACGCAAGAAATTCTTTCCATCGGTCCTGCACGTCTTCCGTTATCATCGCGGGAGCAGCAAGGGCGGCGCTCAACGCATCGACCTTTTCGGCTTGATGAGTGTTGGTCAATCCGCCGTCGCGGAAGAGAACGAGAACCAGAAGGCCCGCGAACTGCCGTTGGCAAGATTCCACGCCGGCGACGAGCGCGCCCGCAACATCGTCGTCCAAGTCTTCACCGACATATACGACGAGAGTATTATGTGTTGCGGCGGTATCGGGGGACGCGCTTGTGCGAAGTAGCCCGATTTCGGGTCGCGCCCGCTCGGTCGCTACGCGCGCGGGATCGCAAACTCGAAGGTATGGGCCAACCTCGAAAGGCAATTTGAATTGATAACCAAACTGTGCGCATTGCGCGATACTGCGCACAGGGATCAGCGCACCCGTTTCGTGGTCAACCTGAACACCACTGATGCTCAGACACACTTGGCCCGATCCGTCAAGTCCGGGCAACGGGTTGTCGACATCCAGGGTTCGCCCGAAATGGTTGCTGGAGCCGTGCTCGCGGCGCAGCAAGAAGCTGTGGCTCTCCGACCGCGACCCGGAATTCCCTGGGAGGGTTTGGACAGGGTTGGCAAACCAACGCCATGACCAGTCAAGGCGGTCGACACGACCGCCTGGGATCCAACTCTCCATCGCGTCGAACCAGTCAGCATCAACTTTCTCGAACGAGACCACGGGCGCCTGTCGATAAGACAACCCCACAGTGCCTCGGAGCACGACACCCTCTGGGGGGAATATCGCGTCAACGAAAGAAGCCTCCGCGCCGCGGTCGAGTGTCTGCAGCTGTTCGACGAGTGCAGTCTTTTTGTCGGTCAGTCGCATGGCGTCCAATGCGACGTTCGCGGGTCCAAGGTAGGTTCCGAGAAGCGTTGCGAACTGCTCGGATACCGTCTTACGGGCCATCGAAACTACTTTGCTGGAGTACGGGCCGTGATAGTTCACAGAGATGGATGGTTGGGCCACCGCCGACAGCGACAGACGCTCGCCCGCCGAGTCGAACTGCAGCAGAAGAAACTGTGACACCGTTGCGGCCATGTTTAGGTCTGGTAAGTGGACGGTGCCGAAGTTGAAAACACCGCTGCGGTGTAGGCGCGTTGCCCATCCTGATCCATCCACTGTGACTTGGATAAGACCTCCTGCCGTGGCCAGTGCGATGGCACCGAGCCAGTCCGCTCTTGCACCGTCAATCCTAAAGTGGTAGTCGATTTCCAAGCCGCCGCCAATGCCGGCATCACCATGGATGTGAAAATCAGTCTGGTACCCGACTGCGGTATCAAGATTGGACCGGACCTTGTTCACTATGGCATCGCTGCCGACGGCTACCGCGAAATCATGACCATCCAGAAATACCGAGTTGATGCTTTTGATCGCACCCGCTGCTGGCCCAACGCCATCGAGCCGAACCGGGATAGCAACCGCACTTGCGCCGGGTGTCGAGCGCGTTATGAACTTTCGATATCGCGCATCCATATGACGCGGCCTTGGCTGAAATGTTGTCGCAAGCATCCGGGCTAACAAAGATTCGATGCGCTTGCGTAGTTCGTCTTGTCGCTTCGCATCAACCGGAACCGGCAGCAGACTGTCAGAGTCGTTGTAGGCGGCCCCCTCGAACGTGACTGTTGAACGCATAACTTTCGGCCATATGTAGTCGCCGGCAATTCCTCCCCAGCCTGGGCAGTCTGGATGGACGTTTTGCAGACGGTAGGTGGCTCTTAGCGTTCCGTGGATCACGTCGGCCAAGGGCGTAGTGCCAGGATCCGCCCTATAGCGAGCGCGGACCCCCATCTCTACGGAAAACCGATCAGTCGCCCCGTCGATCAGTAAAACCTGTGACGTTCCAATCTGAACGGCGACCGAGCCTTGTACGCCACCAGACGGAACGCCATCACCGATTCGGAAATAGCCGCCGTGCGGCGTGCTCGGCAAACCTGGGTCCGAGTAAGCGTTCTGATGCATTGATGCGGCCAGCCGATTCAGCGTCGAGCCGCTCAGTTCCAGTACCGCTTCGTAGTCCCCTGTCAGAACATTAGTCACGCGCACCTGCTCTCACTGTCGGCCGCCACCCGGCCGGCAACTGTCCCTCACTCTCACCGTGGCACCAATCATGAGCGTGACGACACAAATTCGGTAGAGTAACTCGCTACTCGATCGCTTCGTGCCACAGATGCCGCGCAACTCGAAGCGCTTCGCGTCCGTTGAGCGATGACCCACTTGCCAGGTGTTTAGCTGATGCGGACACACTTTCAGCAGCGGCCGTTGAGAAGTGGTCCGGCTTGTTACTCAGGACACGAAGCCCGGGTTGTCGGCGCCAGCGGGCCATCGTGAAACTGCTCACGCGGACCAAATGGGCGGCGCCTGAAGCCAATGAGGCCAAATTAGCCACCACAACCTGCTGCCCCTTTTGACGAGGTCGGGTCTCACTTTCATGTCATCAATGACATCGAGATGACATTGAACGTGAGACGATGACATTAGGTTTGAGAATCCACAACATCACGACGACGGCGACGTGTAGGGTCTCATTTTCATGTCATATGGCTCCCCTGGCCTGCGCGATTTAAGGTGTTTCACGTCGTGTCACCCTGCTTCTTGTCTCAACTTCGTTTCATTTCTTCGCGGCTAACGCAGATGCCGCGTAGCTACGGTGTAGGTCGACGCAATCTATCCATCACTGTTGTTGCCAGTTCACGTCTAGCCTCAACGATTATGGATTCAGTTGCGCTCGCACCTCTATGAGCTTCAAGTGCTGAGTTTGCAAACGCGGTGACTTTCCGATCCATGACGGCCTTGTTGCTGTTAAAGCACCCCCAACCTCGACGGACATGAGTTTGAAAGCTTCCCGGAGGTAAGGTCTGCTTTCCCCCGGCGGCAGCGAGGATTCGGTCAATTCCGTCGGCGGCGGCCGCAAGCTGGCCGAGGTGTAGGTTCGCGATGACCTCGAAATTGTCAAGCATGATCCTCTGATGCAGGGCGGTAAAGCCGCTTCGCACCTGCGTGATTAGTGCTAGCGCCTGAGGGAATCGCCCGCGATGGTCGCCGGTGCTGGCTGCGCCGCCGAACGACCGACTCCGTCTGCCGCGAGGGCACGGCGCATCCCTGCAATCAGGCGTGATGGTTCGGCAGGCTCATGGCGCCAAAGTCGAGTCGTAGAGTCGATTGGCTACGAGCATGAGCAGCGCCAAGACATTTTGGGCGAATTTGGCTCTATTGCAAGTTGTCTCGCTTGTATGGCAGTGCATGGGGTTCTTTTCCGGGCCATGAGTCAGCGAAGGGCTACGCAGGGGTGCGTCTCAAGTTCATGTCATATATGACAGCCATGAGACATCTCAGCTGAGAATGTGACACCGAATTTGAGACCTACAGGGCGGCTGTAGGTTCTCAAATCTCGTGTCCACATCGATTTGTCTCACGTTCGTGTCCATTTTTTTGAAGCGCGGCGATGCCGAGTTTTGCTTACGTCACGTCGGTGATGGCGAGCACGCCGTGGGTGTCAAAATCGGCCCTTGTCGCTGCGATATGCTCCTCGACGGTCGTCGGCTTGTCACCGGTGAGTTCTTCGACGCGACCGTTGATGCCGGAGTAAAACCCGCTTCGATAGTCCTGGGTCACCATGGTCAGGTGATGCACTCTTTTCGGGTCGATCCCACGGGCGGTCAGGCCGGCAATCATTGCGGAGATCTCAACCGGCTCGTAGCGCACCGCGATGCCCAGACGGGCTGCAACTTTCGCGGCGATCTCGTACCAGTCGAGTTCTTCGGCACCAAACAACTGGTATGTGTTGTCGCGGTGTGGCTCCGGGTCTGTCAGGATCGCTGCGATGACCCTGGCTTGATCCCCCACAGTGATCGGTGCATGACGGACATTTCCCAGCGGTAGCCGCAAGATGCCCTCGTTTTCGCTGCATCGGATCCAGAAGTTGTTCACCCAGTTCATGAACAGCGTTGGCCGCAGATGCGTGGTGGCGAAGGGTGTGCGATCGAACAGTCGCTCTATGAGCCAGTGCTCGAGACCAATGTGAGTGGTGTCGGGCCGTACACCGATCTGCGAAAGTTCGACGACCGCCTTTACTCCTGCGTCGGTTGCAGCCTGCGCGAAGTTCACGGCAGCATCTATGTAGGAGACGCTAGGTGGGTAGTTGAAGTAGGCCGCACTCACCCCGGCGGTGGCTGATCGAAGCGACGCGAAATTGAGCAGGTCACCCTGTAGGACTTCAGCGCCGAGTTGACGTAACTGGTCGGAACGGTCATCGAGCGTTCGCACCAGCGCCCGGACACGAAGGCCGCGTTCGCGCAGTAATCGCACCGTCAAGGAACCGGTTTTGCCCGTTGCGCCGGTGATGAGGATCAAGTCGTTTTGGTCAGTCACTAGATCCCCCCTTTTGCGTCGATTTGGTCCGGCGCGAGCAGGCTGCAGCGGACCTTAGCCCGGGTGGCGGTATTTGGTGCCGCGTCACCAGGTGTCAACGTGCAGGACCTGGTCCAGCGGAAGCCGACAGCCCGGTTTGAAGGTCTCGCCCGTGTAGTAGGCCGTCGGTAGTAGCGCAGCGTGATAGACGTTGTCGGGGTAGCCGATCAGCGCTCGGATTTCGTCGTTGACTCTGGTCGTGAGCGAAGTCCAGGCGACTCCTAGCCCGCGCGTCCGGGCGGCCAGCATGTAGCTCCAGGCGGCGGGCATGATCGAGCCCCAAGTGTCGGCCTGGTTCTCCGCGGTCAGTTGACCGTCGCCTTCGACTTCGATGCACGGCAACACGAGCACCGGCACCTCCGCGAGGTGTTCAGCGAGATAGGCGCCGCTGTCGGCGGTCTTCTGCTGAGTGGCCCTCAGCGCGGGGACATTGGCGTGCCGCTTCGCTACCGCATGCGGCGAATCAGCGAGCCAATTCCATTGTTGTAGATAGATATCTGCGATTTTCAGACGCAGCTCACAGTCATGGACGACGACAAAACTCCAGTGTTGCTGGTTCGCCGACGTCGGTGCCTGCAATGCGATGTTGATGCATTCCCGGATTAGATCCGGCGGGACGGGGCGCGTGAAGTCCAGACGCTTGCGGACGGAGCGAGTAGTGGTGAGCAGGGCGTCGGTGTTCATCTGCACGATCGGAAACTCGTCCACCAGTTGCTGTTCCACCGCGTAGTCCATTCTCGAATATCGCGAACTAACCTGATTCGCAGGCTATGACGTGCCCAATCGTGTGCGCTGTCAGAATGTTCAGCAAACGATATGCGGTGCCTTCTTCGTCCGCTGTCTGATCGGTCCGGTCAGATGCAGTAGGCGCGGAAACGGTTGTTGCTCTGCATGACTTGCCACCGTCCGGCCGGGCGCCGAGTGTCGTCCTGCCTACCGGGGTTCAAGCAGCAACTGTGTGCATCGGAAGACAGCGATCGTGGACCGCGCCTTGCCCGCTGGGTTGACGGTGACGACGGCGTCCCAGATCTGGGTGGTGCCACCACGGTGAACAGCGTTGGCGTGGACCGCGATTGTGTCGCCAACACGCGCCGTTCCCAAGAAGTTGGTCTTGAGTTCGATGGTGGTAAACCCGGTTTTGCCGGCCGGGAGCAAGCCTAGGCATCCGTATCCGCATGCGGTGCCGGCGAGCGCGACAACCGTGGCTGCGTGCAGGTAGCCCGAGGGCGCAAGATGCTCTGCCCGAACGATCATGGAGCCCTCGATGGCGACTTCTGGCTCTTGATATCGCATTTGCATCTGCAGGAGCCCCGGTAGTCCGGGTAACGCCGCATCGATGGTCTTGCTCATCGACGGCAGCTCAGCCGTATTGGTGGTGTGGTCATCGAGTCAGCTCCCACTCGGCCGCGATGCTGCGGCGAGGTATCGCGACGCTCTCGGTCGAGTCAACGCGCGCAGGCGCGGCGAATACCGGTGCAGCGCAGGATATCAGTGACAGCGGCGCCCATACTCGGTGGGAGATCTGCACCATTACTCCTTCACGACTCTTACCTCAAACGGAGCTCTGCGCCAGAACCGGCGGCGGCGATGACCTTTTCCCGTACCTGGACCCATTCGGCTTAAATCCAGAACTTCATGTCCACGATATGCAGGTCAAGGCGGGCACCGCTATCAGATTATTCAGGCTAGCGAATCGCAGATGAGCCGCCATATTCGTCGGAGCTTGTCGGCAGACAGTGTCCTTCGCGCCCGGGCCGGTTAGAGGGGTCACCGTGACCACAGGCAGCTCGAACGCCGAATTCGGTGTCTCCATATTTTTTGACAGCGTGTCGGCACAGTCGTCCCCTAACGTCGGATACGAAAGAATTGCGCCGCCTCGCGAGTGGGTTGTACGCCAACTCGGCTGCGATGCAGCCGGTTACAACGTGCGCGGCCGCCTTAGCAGAGGCTATGCCGCCGGTATTCGAGAGGGAATGTGATGGATCAGGCAAGCAAGGCCCGCCGTCTCGCTGAGCTTCACACCCAGGGCGCACCGCTTGTTCTCTACAACGTCTGGGATGCCGGCAGCGCTAATGCAGTCGCCAAGGCGGGGGCGTCCGCCATCGCGACGAGCAGCTGGGAAGTCGCGAAGGCCCACGGCTACGAGGACGGCCAAGACATCCCTCTGAAATTCGCTGAATCGATCCTCGCCCGTATCGCAGCATCAGTTGACCTGCCGGTCAGCGCCGACTTCGAAGGCGGATATACCGAAGACGACGCCGAGCTGGCCGACAACACGTCACGCCTCTTGGACGCCGGCATAGTAGGAATCAACTTCGAGGACCAAATCATCAGCGGGTCAGACCTTTACGACATCGACCGACAGGCCGTGCGCATTGCCACGATCCGGGGCGCAGCAGACGAAGAAGGCATCCCGCTGTTCATCAACGCGCGCACGGATCTGTTCCTCGGTCGAGGCAACGACCCCGAATCCACCGTCGATGCCGCACTGGCCAGGGCGAGCGCTTACGCCGCCGCCGGAGCGTCCAGCTTTTTCATCCCGGGCCTGCAAGAAGAGCATTTGATCGCCCGGATCTGTGAAGGTGTGTCACTGCCGGTCAACGTGATGGTGATGGACGGTGTGCCGTCCACTGAACGGTTGGCTGAGATCGGCGTACGACGCATCAGTTACGGTCCGATCCCCTTCATCAACACGATGAAAACCCTAGAGCTGGAGGCCGCGAAGCTGTTCTGAGGCTCGGCATGACACCGGCCTGCGCGCAGGACACTCCAGATAGGCGCGTTGACAACGCCCCGACATTGACGCTGAGACAGCCTCTCGGGTTGGGTGTTTCGATTTTCGGCGGGGTAGTTTGCTCAGCGCTCGGCGTCTCGACGGCCCGAACCGAGCGGGGTTGCGCTGACGCTTAGGCGCCCCAGCGGCTGGTGTGCGCTGCGCGCTCTAGCGAGGTGAGTTCACCGTTGCGCCGATCGCCGAGCAGCACCGCCGGCATGGAGAACAGGGGTGCGGCTTCGGGGCTTTTCATCGCGTGGGCGACCACGGCATCGACGAGGGCACGCTCCATGTGCAGACGGGGGTAGCGCGCATGGATCGCGGCAGCGGTGGCGTCGTCGACAAGGTCGACGTTGCGGCCGAAATCCATGCCGATACCACCTCGGACCAAATAGCAGACCGGTCCACGCCGTTCGGCGATCCCCGCCGGAGGTGTGCAAGGCGATGGCTTCCCACACACTGTCCACGGTGTCAGCGCCATAACCGTGGTTGGTCAAAAAACCTGCGGCCAGATCGGCGCCCTCGACTTCGAAGCGGGTTTTTCCCGCGGCGTTCGATCCGGCGCCCAGGTCGTGCAGCACGCATCCGAAGAACACGGCCTCACGGTCGTAATCAGGCCCCGCCCGCAACCCGTCGTTGTCGGCGAGCAGTTCGGCGAAGAGGAAGCTGCGCACGCTGTGGTTGAACACCGGCGCCGACTCTGTGGTACGGGCGAGTTGGAGGGCCGCCGACGCGGCTCCGGACCCGAGTACCTCGGGGATCGTCGTCATCTGCTCACCGGCCGCTGTCATCGAGCGACGCGGATCGCCGAGATCGAAGGCGCATCTGAAATGATGATGCTGGCACTGTCGCTCTCAGCGCGGGTCCGGAGTGAGGATGGCTTTTCCGCGGAATTGCGCTGCGGTGGTTACGGCCTGGGCGAACTGGGCGAAAGTGAACGTGTCGGCAACCGGCGATGAGATGGCTCCCGAGACGACCAGCGGGGCCAGGTATGCGTAGATGTCGGTGAGCTTGTCACAGTTCCTGGCGTCCTGGAGCCAGTTGAACACCCAATAGCCGTGGCCCGATTGTCCGAAAAACAGCAGCCGTGGGCCCGACAGCGCGAACGGTTTTCCGCTCATCCCGCTGTAGACCACGACGTTGCCGTACAACGCCAGCGACTTCAGTAGCTCTTCGGTGGTGCTGTCGCCGACGCAGTCGAACGCGAGCATGATGTCGGCGTTGTTGGTCGCGGCTGCGACGCGCTGCGGCAGATCCGGGCCGTCGATCAGTACAACATCTGCACCAAGGGCAAGCAGCTCGTCGACCAGCTCGGGGCGCCGGACCACATTGATCGTGCGGATCCCCATCGCCTTCGCGATGGGGACTACCGCCCGACCGATCGAGGAGTTGGCGCCGTTTTGCAGCAGCCAGTCCCCCGGCTGGAGGTGCCCGAAATCGGTCAGCATCACGTAGGCAGTGAGGGGGTTCATGCCGAGCATCTACAGTTGGTTGACATCCCCGTCGGGCAGCGGCCGAAGCCACGGCGCGCTGGTCTTGACCTGTTGAGACCACGCCGGGGTGAACGGTGGCATGAGTGTCCGGTCGCCCTCGGTCACATGTGTGACATTGCTACCTACCGCTGACACCCGGCCTACCCCTTCGACTCCGAGGATGTGCGGGGCAGGCGGCTGATATCCGTATGTGCCGGCGATCATCCATAAGTCCGTTGGCTGGATCGGCGACGCTTCGACATCGATGATGATCTCGTCGGGTCCTGGCGGTCCGAGATCGGGGATGTCGACGACGCTCACCCCGTCGGCTCGATCGCCGTGGCTGTTGAGGGCAATAGCTTTCATGTCACACCTCAGGCCTGCGCTGCTGCGGTCATCCGGGTCAGGGTTTCGGCGGTGGTCCATACCGCGTTAGCCATGAAGCGGTAGTTGACCATCGCCGCGGTGTAGGCGTCACCTTCTTCGTTGCGCCCACCCGCGACCGCATCCCGCACCATGGCGACCTCGAAGCCGTGCTCGATGATGTCGCGCATGTGGCTTTCCAGACAAAGGTTGCCGACCGGGCCGGCCATGATCACCTTCTCGATGCGCCGCATGCGTAACTGTTTGATGACGTCGTTGTGCCACGTCGAGAAACCTTTGTGCGGAGATGTATTGGCTGTCTTGCCATCCATCAGGTACTTCTTGAACGGTTCGAAATAGTCAGCGCCAGAACCGGTGAGACCGTCGAGGTCCAGTGGGTCTGTGCGCAGCACGAAACCGCCCGGGACACCGGTGAGGTAGTCCGCGATCGCGCCGCCCGGCGCAATCCATTGACCGTCCGTCGGATAGTAGTAGTGCGGGGAATGAATGACGGTGTAGTCGTTGTCTTTGGCGCACTGCAGCAGCTGCTCCAAGTGGTCGATGACGTTGCGCTCCTCCAGGGCGTCAGCGATCAGCGGGTAATACGAGCCGTTTTCTGACAGGAATTCGTTCTGTATGTCTGCGAGCACCAAGGCTGTGTGCTGATAGTCGAGCTGCATCTCAGGGTTGTGATGGGTGAACGTGAGCATTCGGCAGTCCTTCGGAACGAGTGGCCAAGCAGGTGAGTGCGCTGTGCTGCGTGATGATTCAGAGTCCACTAGCGACGCTATGCGGCAGAAGCCCCGCCGCGCTATCGAAATATTTGGCAGGGTGTCATGGCCAGTGGCTACCGGATCCTGCTTGTCTCAGAGAATTTCATGGACTCGGATGCCGCCCGAACGAAATACCAATTGTGTGGCGGGCGCTGGACGAGACTCTGTGGCGGCGTCACTGGGACGAGGTTCGCAATATCTCCCGTTGCGATGACGACGACGCGACCGGACTCGTTGTAGTACGTGTGCGCCTCGACGTCGGGGTCGATACTGCGAAGCTGATCCAGCAGTTCGCTTTCGGCCCACGCCCGCAGTTGTTCTGGCCCGTCATCACACACCGCTTCCCACATCAGTGTGGTGCTGGGCGCTCGTGCGTCCCGACCGCTCGGCCGCACCCGTTCGCGTTGTGCGCGTGCATCCGACAATCCGGTCCAACGCTTCGAGTAGTCGATGTCGAGGCCGAGTTGATCAAGGACACGGACAGCGATGTGGTCCACGACGTCTTCGAGGTTGGCTGGCCGGTTGTAGAAGGCCGGCATGGGCGGACAGATCGCGACGCCCAGACGGGCCAGCGCCAGCATGTTGTCCAGATGTATTGCATTGAGTGGTGTCTCGCGCGGTACGACACACAAATTGCGGCGTTCTTTGAGGACCACATCCGCTGCTCGTGTGATGAGGTTGTCGGCCAGGCCGTGCCGGATGGCCGCTAACGTCCGCATAGAGCACGGTGCAACCACCATGGCGTCGACACGAAATGAACCAGACGACACTGCTGCGCCCTGGTCGCCTTCGTGGTGGACGACGTCGGCGAGGGACTGCACTTGCGCGGGGGTGTAGTCGGTTTCAGCGCTGATGTTGAGCCGGGCCCAGCGCGACATGATGAGATGCGTTTCGACGTCGGCGATGTCGCTGAGTCGTTCGAGTAGGCGGATACCGAAAATCACGCCTGTCGCCCCTGTGATGCCGACTATGACCCGCACCGCGAGGCCTTTTGGGTGCGAGTTGTCATCTCCAGCAATGGTTTCGATGCGAAGGCATGTCGGGGAATCCGTAGGTGGTCCATTTATCGATCACTTTCTGCTGGAGTTCAGCTGAAAAGTTGTGGGTAAAATCCGCCTTGATAGGTCGGTCGGCGTCGGTCCACTCGTCGCGGTGGAGCCCGATCAGGACTGCCTTGGCAGCTGTCATCGCCGACTTTTCCTGCTTGTTCAGATAGACGATCAGTGGAATCGCGGTCTGCTCGTCGATCAGGACGACATCTTCGACAGGATGCACTCGTGTCAATGTCGCCCACAGGACTTCGCCGGCCGATGTCGGGTCGACATCGTCTTCGACGATGAGAATTCGTGGTGCGATCTGACCGGCTTTAGTGCCGACCACGTCGGTGGCCATCCTGGTGGCGAATTCGTGGCGTGACGTGGTCCCGGACAGCGATCGCCAGTTGTACGGGACGGTGATTACCAGGATGTGGTTGGCCGCCATGAACGGCATGTAGACCGAGTTGACTGGATACCCGTGTTTGCGCAGGTCTGCAAGAACGACCGCCGAATTGGCGATGCCCCAGACGGTGTGGTCTTCTTCGGGCGGGAAGCCGGCCGAAGCGACTGGCAGGATGGCATGATCCCGATAGCTCAGAGCCGTCACGTGATAGACGGGTTTGGCTGAGCGTGCGGCCGGTAGGAGGTAGCCCGGGTATTCCGACATCGGGCCTTCGGCGTGGGTTTCCTCGATGCTGACGTAGCCCTCGATGACGATCTCTGATGACGCCGGCACATACAGATCGACGGTGTGGGCCTTGACGACCTCGACAGGTTCTTTGAGGTAGGCCCCGATCGCCGATGCCTCGGAGACGTGGTCGGGCAGCGGCATCCCTGCGAAGTACGGCACGACCGGTTCCTGGCCCAGTGACAGCGCGAACGGCATGTTCTCGCCTCGGTCTTTCCATAACCGGAAGATCTGTCCCAGGTGCTGCATCGGCTGGAAGAGCCCTGCCATGGTGTTTTTGTCGCGCAGCGCGATTCGTGAGATTGACCAGTTGATCCAGTGTTCGTCGGGGTGTGGCGCGATGACCGTGCCGTAGGTGTTGATAAAGCGATCGCCGTCTCCGTCGTGAATCAACGGGGACGGCAGCGCGAACAGGTCGATGTCGTTGCCGGTGAGCACGTTGGCCTGAAACGGTGCGCGGTCGACTATGCGCGGCGCGATCGGTTCGGCTTCTTGGACATGGGAGAGCGCCTCGACGATATCGGTGCCGGAGGCATCGGCGGGGAGTCCTAGTGCGGTAGCGGCCCGGATGAGTTCGCGGCCCGGTAGAGAACTGACGCCGCCGGGGGCTCCCAGCACCCGAAAGCCTGGCTGTGCACCTGAAATGTTGGTGAACAGCGGTGCCGGAGCGCCGTTCTCATTGACCCGTCGGATGATGGCGCCTATTTCCAGGTTCCAGTCCACAGGCTCGTGGACCTCGACGAGGTCGCCGTACTGGGCCAGGATCGCGAGGTGTTCACGCAGGTCTTTGATATGCCGTGGCTTGAAGTTCGGATCGGCGTAGGGGCTCGTGGCCCTTGCGTGCGTTTGTGTCATCGTGCCCGCCTTCTTTCCGTGTGTCCCAGATCTGGTGACGAACTGCCGTGCATGTACAAATTAGAGCGATCTGGTGTCGCACGGCTATCAAATAAATCGTGAAAATTACTGTCTAGCACCGTGATAGCGTAAATAATCAGATCCGCGTCTGCTAACCGGCTAGACGCGTCCGGGAGCGACGACACCGCGTGCAGCAAGCCCCGAACCGCGGGGATAATCGTTAGTTTCGCACTCCGCGTTGACGCCACCGGCGAGTGGGCGAACGCGGATTGAGGCGCGCTCAGGTCGAACTTCGCTGTAGTTGGCGGCTCAGCACGTGCCCAGCCGTCTTCTCCGCTCGCCTTCCCGGTCGCCAAGACTGCGCACTGAGGGATTCTCGTCACAGATGTCGGCGATGCCGTTAGGAAGCAGGGCTATTGCGGCGGGGACCTGATCGATGAATTCGCGCAGTAGTTTCATCTTTCCGTCGACGGCGAGCACCAGGCCGCCATAGTGAAAGTTGAAGCGGCGCGCGGTATTCGTCAGCTTGTCGACTCGAAATTCGGCGAACATGGCATCGGGTGTGTCGATGTGGACATCGATGTCGATGAACTCAAACCCGGGCACAAGGACCAGCAGCGTGCTCAAATAGGCCTCAAGGGCGGGGCGCCCCTGGTAGCGTGGGGTCAGTCCGAGCCGTGGCCAGAACGGGAAGTCCAGCACCCCGTCGTCGGTGTAGCAAGCTGCCGCGGCAACCGCATCGCCGTCGGCCATGGCCTGTGCATAGCGAAGAAAGATCTCGCGCGCAGTCGTCAAGGTGCTGTCCTCTCGTGGTGTTCGCGGGGCCGTAAATGTCACCCGCTCAGGGCCCCGCCCATCGGACGCTTTATGGTTCTTTGCCTAAACGGTAATCAGGAGCCAAGCCTTTGCGCTGTCAATAAATTGCGGTATCGATCTACGCGCCGAAACGTATGCGCCGCAACGTTCATCAGTGCTGCGCTCGCCACGATGGTCAGTTCGCGTAGTGAAGTAGTTCACGTGTTGATCTGGTCGCCGCAACGCCGCAACGCTACGGGTTTATTTGGACGACGACCTTTCCCATCGGTCCGCTGGCGAGTCGTTCGAAGGCCTGCGGTAGCTCCTCGAAGGGGAACACCCGATCAATGAGTGGCCGCGCTCCAGAGCGGGCCAATATCGTCAAAAGGGCGTGCCAGGCGGCGCGATGCTCCTCGGGTGTGTAAAGACTCAACGCCATCGCGCCGATCCGCAGCCAACGCGAAAACAATATGCCTGTATCGAAATGAGGCACCGGGCCGCCGAGATTGCCCACCAGACTGAGTTTGCCCCGGTCGTCCATGGCTTCAATGACGTCAGGAAACCCTTTGCCTCCAAGAGAATCGACAGCCAGGTTTGCTCCGCGCCCTCGTAGTGCTTCTTTCGCGCGCGCCGGCCACTGGCAGTCTTCAGGATCAAACGTGAACGTCGCTCCAAGCTCTTTGAGACGATGCTGCTTTTCCTCGCTACGCGAAAGCGCAACGACCGTGTGGCCCATCGCCGCCGCGAGTTGCACCGACGCCACCCCGACCCCCCCTGACGCACCGGTGACCAGCACCACCGAGTTCGGCGTGAGCGGCTCCCACATCGTCAGCGCACGGTATGCCGACAGGTACACCACGGCCGCACCTGAGGCCTCTTGTTCGGTCCAGCCCGCGGGAACCTCCGCCAAGACTTCTGCCGGCACCGAGACTTGCTCGGCGAACATCCCCCAGCGCGCCAACCCAACCTGGCTGCGCAGCAGCACACATGTCTGCCCCACCTGCACATCCCTGACGCCGTTGCCGACTTTGACCACCGTTCCGATGCCGTCACGTCCCAGCACATGCGGTGCGGGAGGATAAACCGGATACGGGTATCGCTTCTCCGCCATCATCCGGTCGGCCGGATTCAGCGCTGCGTAGTGGACTTCCATCACCACTTCGCCTTCGATCGGGACGGGATCAGGCACCTCTTCTAAGCGCACATGGTCCACTCCCGCCGATCCGTCCCATAGCCACGCTTTCATAACTGCCTCTCCTTCAACGCGTTCGGTGCAGCTGCTCGTGCGCCTGGACGGGCACAGGCACCCCGGCCTCCGATGTTCGCGCGGGCGATTGCTGTCGGTGTCACGATCGCCTGTGCTTCGGGTCAGCTGACGGCTCGCGTCCAGGCGGATACTGGCTCAACAGTCGTCTCGGACGGGTGGGCCGAAGTACCAAGTTGCCGCCGCAATTCGGGCAGGACCCTGCGAGGTCGCCGTCCGCGCAAATGGCGCAGAAAGTGCATTCGAATGTGCAGATTCGCGCCTCGGGAGATCCGTTAGGCAATGCGCGCCCGCATCGTTCGCACTCTTCGCGCAAACCCATGATTGCCATCGCAGCATCGTCTACCGTTCGCGAGTCGTATATGCGTCTGCCCGACGCCGACCAGTGCACCGACCGCTCGTGCTTGCGAAGGTGCATCGGCTTTGGATCAACGTAGTTCCCGCCTGCCCGGCTGAGCTGTCAAGATCTTTGGCACTTGTGATACAGCAGCGGTGCGGATTGATGGCCCACAATCACGTCGCCTACAAACGCTTTTCGGAGACCTGGGCGTATTGGCCGAAGCGGTGGCGGTAGTCAGACGGCGAAACACCGCGCACCCGGAGAAATGAGCGCCGCATCGAATCGGCACTGCCGAAGCCGCACTGGGCGGCGACATCATCGAGTGTGCTAGTGGACTCTTCGAGTCGACGTTGCGCGGACTCAACGCGGACCTGATCGACGTAACGGGCGGGAGTCTGACCCACCTCGCGCGTGAACACGCGGGCGAAATGCCGAGGGCTCATGTGCACCCGTTGCGCGAGCACGTCGACAGACAGATCTGCGCTGACATTGTCAACAATCCATGCCTGCAGTTCACGAAGGGGCTCGCGGTCGGCGGTTTGAGTCGCCAATGCGGTGCTGAACTGCGATTGCCCACCCGGCCGGCGCATGAACAACACGAACTCACGCGCGATCGTCATCGCAGCTTGATGGCCGAGATCTTCTTCAACAAGGGCTAGGGCCAGGTCCATTCCGGCGGTGACGCCGGCCGACGTGTAGATGTTGTCCGACCGAATAAATATCGGTTCGGAATCGACGACAACGGAAGGAAAGCAGCTGCGTAGTTGGTCGCTGAAACGCCAATGGGTAGTTGCCTGACGGCCTTCCAGTAAGCCGGCAGCCGCCAGCGCGAAAGCGCCGGTGCAGATCGATCCGACACGGCGCGCCTTCGCAGCCAAGCGCCGCAGATGGTGCACGAACGTTTCGTCCTCGATCATGTCGAATACCCCATAGCCGCCGGCCACTATGAGGGTGTCGATGGCGCCGCGCACATCCGCGAGCGCGACATCAGCGCGCAACCCGACCCCGGATTCAGCGTTGAAGCTTCCGGCCTGCGGTGCTGCAACCTCAACCCGGTATGCGTCGGCCTCCGCGAATACTTCGTAAGGCCCGGACAGGTCCAAGGACTGCACGCCGGGAAAGCCGACGATGACTACCCGTCTAGCTCGCATGAGTCGTCTCCGGTGGTGAGCAAGCACGCTATGGCAGAAAGTGGCGCATATATGTCATAGCAGACATGGCGAACAATTCCTATCGTGGTGCTTGCCTACGAGAGCCACCAGACACTGCAGGAGTGCGACGAGCGAAGTGAAGAAATTGCGAACGCAGGAAGGGTTTTCCGCGCCCAGTTCTGCGCCTGCTGATGTGGAGAGTTGCGGACGCGCGCCGGAGTATCAGGCACGGCCGCTGCTACGGACGGCGACCGTTGCGGCCTGGGACGTGCAGTGCCCGGGCTTGTGCCGGGTCAAGGCAGACGAAGAAATGGTCCAGGCAACGCGGCTCGTCTTTCCTTATCGTGGTGTGTTCGTGAGCTGGGTTGGTGCGAAATCGCATGTCGCCGACTCGAATCAGATGCTCGTTCTCAACGCGGACGAGCCGTATCAGGTTAGCCATCCGGTTGCCGGCGGGGATGCAACCTTGGCAGTGGCGGTCGACCCGGCGACCTGGTTGGAAGTTGTGCCCTCTGAGGACCGGTTGCCGCGGGAAAGGCCGGCGCTCAATCGATCGATTATGCAGATCGATGCACGCACGCAAGCCCTAGCGGCACGGCTGCGGCAGCGCCTCTCACGCGGATCGGTGGGGTATCTAGAATCCGAGGCGTTGGCGCTGCAGCTCGCGCGACATGCATTGACAGGTAGCCCTGTTCACCCCGCCGGAGCCCGGGTGCGGCAGCGGCAGAGGATGGCCGAACGGGTGAAGCTGTTGCTCTCTGCCGATCCATGGCGCCGGTGGACGCTGGCTGACATTTCCCGCGAGGTCAACGTCACCCCGGTCTACCTCACCGACGCGTTCCGTAAAGCCGAGGGTATCCCGCTGTACCGGTATCACTTACGGCTGCGCCTGGCTATCGCCCTGACCGTGGTGGCTGAGAGCGACGACCTGGCGGCTCTCGCCGTTGACCTCGGCTTCTACAGCCACAGCCACTTCAGCTCGGCGTTTAAAAAGACGTTCGGATGCTCTCCGTCGGATTTCAAGAAGTCGGTCACCGGTCTCCGCAACCACGTCGCTACCGAATATCACATGATGTCTGAAGATCTTGACAGCGCCGCCGCGTCCGTTTCGCATAGCGTCGCAATGCCGGGGTTGCCGGCGAAAGACGTTGCCTAGACGTTGATCTGGCATCGCCGAAAGCCAACGGAGAGCAATGCGCTGCCCCGATACGAAAGGGTACTTCCATGGATATTGAGGGGTCGGTCGTCATCGTCACCGGAGCGAATCGGGGTATCGGGGCGGAATGGGTCCGCCAGCTACGCGAACGTGGGGCTGCCAAGGTCTACGCCGGCGCCCGCGATCTACTATCGGTGCCGCCTGCCGACGGCGTCGTACCTATTGGGCTCGATGTGACCGACAGGACGCAAGTTGCGGCCGCGGCCGCGCAGGCTACTGACGTCCAGATCGTCATCAACAATGCTGCAGTGTCATTCCGACAGCCGCTCATCGGGTCAGACCTAGAGAAAATTCATGCGGAGTTCGAAACCAACGTGTTCGGCCCCATCTATATGGCCGAGGCGTTCGCGCCGGTGCTGAACGCCAATGGCGGCGGAGCTATCGTCAACGCGCTTTCGGCCGTCTCATGGTTCTCGTTCCCCGGTATGGCCGGTTACAGCGCGACCAAGGCGGCCGCGTGGAATCTCACCGACGCGCTGAGGCTCGAGCTTCAGGACCAGGGCACGCTGGTGGTCGCCCTTCATTCAGGAGCCGTGAGTACCCCGATGGGCGACAATTTCCCAATCGACAAGATCGACCCGAACCAGGTGGTGACCGCTGCCCTGGACGGACTGCGGGCGGGAACGACCGAAATCCTCGCTGACGAGATCAGCCGTGTCATCAAAAGCACCCTGACGTCGGACCCATCTCGGTACGCGGCCATTCTTAGCGATTGAATCGTCGGCGCTCAGCGTCATCGCACGCACATCACCATCGCGCTCGGCCGCTATGACGTAAATCCAGCAGATCCTGCCATCGCGACGTCGGCGGTCCGGCACAGGTACGGAAGTTGTCTGTTCCTTCGATCGCATTGACCTGCATCAAGGTGCCCGCTGCGGCTGCTCTGTCGAAATTGAGCCCGTCCACAGCATCACCCGTTTACCCAGATCAGGGCTGTACCGTCTTACCATGTTCAGGGGACCGTACCCCAATGAATAGCGCCGGCCTGGTGGGGCGACGCCGCGAGACGCGACAACTCGCCGAGCTCGTCGCCCAAGCGCGCACCGGGCGGAGTGCGGCGCTGGTATTGCGCGGCGACCCCGGCATAGGAAAATCGGCGCTCCTCGACGAAATCGCTTCCGCTAGCGGTTGCATCACTCTGCGCGCCGCGGGCGTACAAGCTGAAATGGAACTCGCCTTCGCCGGCCTTCACCAGCTCCTGACTCCGATCCTCGGCGGCCTCAACTTTCTGCCTGCCCCTCAACGCGAAGCTCTGTCTATTGCCTTCGGCATCAGCAACGGCCCGCCACCCGACCGCTTCTTTGTCGCGCTAGCCGTGCTGAACTTGCTCGCTCAGGCCGGCGGGCGAGAGCCGCTGCTGTGCCTGATCGATGACGAGCAGTGGCTCGACCGCGCGTCGGCCCAAATCTTGTCGTTTGTCGCGCGCCGCCTCGACGCGGACCCGGTTGCACTGATTTTCGCCAGCCGCACGCACAGTGACGAGCTGACAGGCTTACCAGAGTTGATCGTGGAGGGGTTGGTCGGCCCGGACGCCGACGCGTTGCTCGACCGTGTGCTCACTGGGCAGCTGGACCCACAGATTCGGGCTCAAATTATCCACGAAGCCGCGGGAAACCCTCTGGCGCTGCTGGAGTTACCCCGCTCCGTCAACCCGTCTGATCTCGCTGGCGGGTTCGGCTTTCCTCAAGCGATGGCACTTTCGGGGCGAATCGAAGAAAGCTTTGTGCAGCGCCTCGAAGCACTGCCCAAGCCAAGCCGCGCCGTGCTGCAATTGGCCGCAGCCGACCCCGTCGGTGACCCCGCCTTGATCTGGCGGGCCGCGATGTTGCTCGACCTTGGAGTGGACGCGGTACGGAAAGCCACCGAGTCGGGGCTCATCGAGTTCGGGGCGCGCGTCCAGTTTCGTCATCCGCTGGTCCGCTCAGCCGCGTACCGCTCGGTACCGCCATCGCAACGCCACATCATCCACGACGCGCTGGCACGTGCGACTGACTCAAGCCGCGACCCCGACCGCCATGCGTGGCATCGCGCCCAGGCGTGCGCGGTACCCGACGAAGAGGTGGCAGCCGAATTGGAGCACTCCGCGGCGCGCGCGCACCGCCGCGGTGGATTCGCGGCCGCGGCAGCCTTTCTCGAGAACGCAGCGATGCTGACGCCGTCGCCACCGACGCGGGCAGCACGATTGTTAGCGGCGGCGCACGCAAAACGTGATGCGGGCGCCCTCGATGCGGCTCTGGGCCTTCTCGTCGCGGCTGTGGCTATGCCTCACAATGACGAGCAAGCAGCGTCGATCTCGCGATTACGTGGCCAGATCGCGCAAGACCAGCTGCGCGCCAAGCACGCAGTGCAACTACTTCAGAACTCCGCCGAGCAGTACGGATCTCTACGGCCGGAGGCGGCGCGCATGGCCCAACTGGAAGCGATCGATGCTGCGGTGTGGGTTGGAGAGGTTGATGGCGTCTATGGGCTGCGCGCTGTGGCATCGGCCGCGTTGAAAGTTCCGCCCGCCACGGATTCGCCGCGCGCGGTGGACATTCTGCTTACGGCTGTGGCCACGCGCACGATCGACGGTCACGCGGCCGCCGCCCCCATGCTGGGTGTCGCGCTCGAGCGCCTGCTGGAGCCAGACGTCGATGCGCGAACCGACATGGACTGGCTCTGGCTGATGCGCTCGAAAATGAGCGCGTTGCTCGCATCAGAAGTGTGGGATTTCGACGCCTGGCACACGTTGGCTCTGCGGCAGACTCAGTCCGCCCGACAGATCGGCGCCTTGCTCTATCTGCAATTTGCCGCCAGCTATCTGGCTTGGACTCATATTCAACGCGGCGAGTTCAGCGCCGCCGAACTGCTCATTAATGAAGATCGCCTGCTCGCCGAAGCAACGGGCAATGCACCGCTGCCCTTCATGCCCATTTTGCTCGCCGCCTGGCGCGGCGACGAGGCCGAGACCAATGCGCTTTTTGCACGGGAGATCGAGCCGGTCATGGCAGCCGAGCTGGGTCTCGTCGCCGATTTTCTTTGGTATGCGAAATCAGTGCTCGCCAACAGCCTTGGCAAGCATGATGATTTGCTGACCTATGCACGCCGGGTCTTCGACGCCGACCATTTAGGCATGGGATCTTTCGCGGCCGGCGAACTCGCCGAGGCGGCCGCCCGGGTCGGTGATACCGCCACGCTGCGCGGTGTCTTGGAGTGGGTGAGCGATCGAGCTACGTCCTGCCCCACCGCCTGGGCGCTGGGCGTCGAGGCCCGCGTTCACGCTTTGTTAGACGACGACGGCGACCACTGGCACCAACAGTCCATCGAGCACCTCACTCGCGCCGGGTTGCGCGCTGAGACCGGGCGGGCTCACCTGCTCTACGGCGAATGGTTGCGACGAACCGGACGGCGCGTCGATGCCCGCCAGCAGCTACGCGCGGCTGCCGAGATCATGGACTCGCTCGGCATGGCCGGCTTCGCCGAGCGCGCCCGCCGAGAGCTGTCGGCAACCGGTGAAAAAGTAAAGAAGCGTTCCGCCCAAACAGTGTCAGCCGCGCTCACCCACCAAGAACTGCACGTCGCGCTTCTGGCACGCGAGGGCCTGTCCAACAACGAAATCGGCACACGGCTTTTCATTAGCCCGCGTACCGCCCAGTACCACCTCCGCAAGGTCTTCGCGAAGCTTGACATCCGCTCGCGCAGCGAACTAAGTCATGTCCTCGCCGCCAACGTGGCGCACATTTAGCATCAGGCGCTTCTGCGAAGCGGCCGCACTTCTCGCAAGCAGCCGATGACTAGCCAATGGCGGACGCGAAGAGACTTAGACGCATCACACACTGCGTGTACATGAAACCTTCGCGGCACAGCTGTGGTGAGAGGGATGGTCGGTGACCCGGTGGTCGTCTACGCCTATGCGGCCTCGGTTCGGCACGGTCGACGGCATTACGGTCCGGTTTGCGCGAAACGAGCCACGCAACCGGCACGCATTGCTCTTGAGCCCGTGGCCGGAAAGCCTCTACGCCTACGGGAGGATGTGGCCGCACCTGACCGGGCACGCCCATGTGGTCGCGGTCGACTTGCCCGGTTTCGGCGCTCCGAACGGCGCGACGACTTGTTTTCCCCTGCAGCATTAGGCGAGTTCATCATTGCCGCCGTCGTCGCCTTCGCACTGCACAGACCGCACGTTGTGGCACCCAGCATCGCCACAGCAGCCGCCCTTTTCGCCGCTGCGAGCCGCCCGGACCGTTTTGCCACGCTCACCGTCGGACCGGGCCCCGCACTGGTGCCTCTCGCAGTCGGACCCGATCTACGCGGCTGGACCCATATGGACACCGACACCGACACCGTCGACAACGATCTCAGCAGACCGCGCGCTCGCGTCATCGAACTCCTGAGTCACATACAGCGTCACGAGCTGGAAGACGAAGTACGAGAGGACTATCTACGCAGTTACGACGGTGATCGACTGACCGGCACGCACCTCTACTGGCGGCGCCTGCGCCATGAGCTGCCAGCGCTCGTACAATTGCTGCCGAAAATCCTCGTCCCCACTCTCATCATCGCTGGCCGCCAAGACCGCCTGATCCCTTGGAGAAACGCCGAATTCCTGCATCAAAGCCTGCCTGGCAGTCAGCTGTCCTGTGTTGACGCGGGTCATTTCGTTTGGGAAGACGCAGCCGAACAGTACGCAGTGTTGGTGAGGGATTGGTGGGAGGAGTACAACTCGCCGTAATCGCCTCACTAGCGGCCTGACTGGCCATTGGCAGACGCGACGACCACTAGTAAATCGCGAGACTCCAGGTATCCGAATAAGCCCGCTAACACCCGCGGCAGCCGAAAGTCGGAGCCATTTGCCAGTGACCGGACCGGAGGCCGCGATGTTCAGCACGAAGCCGGGCGCGATAAAAACCTGCACTGCTGCCGGCGAACCACGAGAGCTCGCGTCAACAACCCACTGCCGAAAATACTCCGGATACGTTGCTGTCAAACATCATTCAGAACGGTCGGCAGACAACGGTCGATCGGGATGCGCTCGGCACAGTTCCGGACACAGCGCACGCTTACTGCTGCGCACCGACGCTGTCACCGCGTGGGATGTGACACAAAACGCCGAGTCGCTGAGGCCGCCCGACCAAAAGCGCGCGCCAAGCACGCAGTTCTCATTTCCCTACCGCGGCGCCAACGTGAAGTTCTCGGGCACCAGGAGGTACGTCGCAGACTCCAATCACGCCATGCTCATCGCAAAGAACGAGTTGTACACGCTGCGCCACCCGACCACTGGCGAACACGCAATGCTGACCGTCGAAATCACACCGGAAGCTCTATCACGCGCTCTGCCGACCCAATGCGAAGACCTGCCGGACTTGGTGACGCTCAACCGCGGATGCCTACCCATCGCGCCCCAAACCCAGGTACTCGCGACACACCTGCGCGAAAAGCTATCGCGACGGTCGGTCGACCAGCATGAGGCCGAAATCACGGCATTACAACTCATCCGGCGCACCCTACAAGATGGCATCTCCCCCGCCACCCCCCGCCACGGACGTCCCGCTGAACTGGCAAACCAAGTCAAGCTGCATCTCTCAGCCGATCCGTGGCGGCGGTGGACACTGAAAGAGATGGCCGAAACAGTCTGTGTCACACCGATATACCTCACCGATGCATTCCGACGAGTCGAGGGGACCCCGTTCTACCGATACCACCTTCGATTGCGGCTAGCCTTCGCGCTCACCTTGCTCGCAAGCTGCGAAGATCTCACGACTTTAGCTATCGAGCTCGGCTTCAACAGTCACAGCCACTTCAGCGCGGCTTTCAAGAAGACGTTCGGACAAACACCCTCGGCTCTTAGAACAGCGATCTCCGGCGACCCTCCGTTATGCGCCGGCGCTAACAATCATTCGGCCAGCAACCGCGTTGACGTGAGGTTCTACCGTTCCCAGCGGAGCTCTGGCCAGGACGAAAGGCTCACCAGGGCAACAGTAGTCGCAACCGAATTTGTCGCTTGAGACAGGACACAGAGTTTGAGAACCCACCCCCAAGAGGAACTACGGTCCTGATAACTCCTGATTCTGCCGGCCCAGTTGGCAGCTTGCTTCACCCTGGCCAGGGATCGCACAGACGCCGGCACGAACACCGGTTCGCGTTTGTCTCACTCCAATGTCCAATTGGACACGCAGTGGACATTCCATTTGAGAATTGGACACGGGATTTGAGAACCTACAACTGCGCGGTTGCCGACCACGCTCGACGCGTCGAGGCAATCTTGTCCGTTGGCGCTCGTCACGCATAGCGACCGTCGGGTACGGGTGGTCCCAATACGTCAACCGTGCTCCGATGTTATCGGAGGCGGCGCGGTTACTTCTCCAACGTGAACTGATTGACGTCGGTGTACCCCTCACGGAACAGCTTCGCGCAGCCGGTCAGGTACTTCATGTACCGGTCGTAGACCTCCGGGGACTGGATGGCGATCGCCTGCTCGCGATTGGCCTCGAGGGCCTCGGCCCACAGGTCCAAGGTCCTGGCGTAGTGCAGCTGCAGCGACTGGACCCGGGTCAGGTCGAAGCCCACGGTCACCCCGTATTCGCCCACGGTCTGAGGCGTCGGCAGCCAGCCGCCGGGGAAGATCTCGGCCAGGATGAACTGCGAGAACTGCACGATCTCGTGGGTCAGCTTCAGGCCCTTGGCCCGGGCATCTTTGAACGACGGACGAACGATGGTGTGTAGCAACATCACTCCGCCGGGCGGCAGCGCCTGGTAGGCCATCTTGAAGAAACGGCCGTAGCGCTGCCGGCCGAAGTGCTCGAACGCGCCGATCGACACGATGCGGTCCACCGGCTCGTGGAACTTCTCCCAGCCCTCCAACAGGACCCGCCGGCTGCGGGAGGTGTCCATCTGGTCGAAGGACTTCTGCACGTGCTCGGCCTGGTTCTCCGACAGCGTGAGGCCAATGACGTTGACGTCGTATTTCTCGATCGCCCGCCGCAGGGTGGCTCCCCAGCCGCAACCGATGTCCAGCAGCGTCATCCCGGGCTCGAGCTTCAGCTTTCCCAGCGCCAGATCGATCTTTGCGAGCTGCGCCTCCTCGAGCGTCATGTCATCGCGCTCGAAGTAGGCGCAGCTGTAAGTCTGTGTGGGGTCCAGGAACAGCCGAAAGAAGTCGTCGGACAAGTCGTAATGGGCTTGCACGTTTCCAAAATGCGGCGCGAGCTGCACAGACATATCACTGCTGCCTATGTCCCCGGTAGCGGTGGGCGCCCGGCCGTCGGCGGGCTGCCCTGTGGGACAACGTTTTTGGTGTCGTGTAGTCATGCCACCGTCCTTGACGTTCCAGGCCGGCGGAAGGTGAGGGCAATCGAGCGCAATCGGCTCGTGGGTGTCGGCAGGAATTCGATTTGCATGGCGGGGTCGGCGGCTTTTCCTAACGCGGTAAAGGCTGAGGGGCTGTAGGCGCGTAGCGCGCTGATGTAGGCGTCGTGCATGACGGCGCGGGCCGCGGCGAGCGGGCGCACTCGGAACGCGATGGCTGGGATCGTCAGCGGCAGCAGCGCCAGGGCCAGCGAAGGCATGCGCTTGAGGTCGACGATGAGGAAGGTTTTGCCGACTCGGGTGGCATCGGCGATGGCCTTGACTGCCACGGATGGCGGCAGGTGATGGAACGCGTTGGCGAACACCACCAAGTCGTAGCTGTCGTCGGGATCGTCGATGTTGGTGGCGTCGACGACCTTGGTTTTGACTCGGGGGTGGTGGCCCAGTGGGCCGTTGGCGACATTGTTGACTGAGTGGGGGTCTAGGTCGGAGATGGTGAGTTCGGCGGTAAGGTGCCGGTGCAGGATGTGGTCGGAGAGGCGGCCGTGGCCAGCGCCCAATTCCAAGATGCGGGGGTGATCGATACCAGCGACAAGGTCAACGGCGAGTTGGGCGGTGGAGGCGTGCGTTCCCTGGCGGGTGCCCATGTCGTCGAGTGCGGTGACCACGTATTGCTTGATCCGGTCGGGAATGTCGTAGCGGTCGGTGTATTCGAGCACGTCGGTTTGCAGACGACGGCTTAACCACGACGCATCGGGCCCACCGCGCGGCATGTCGTCAATGGGCGGGGTATGGGTTGCAGACGTGGTCATCGCAGGCCTTTCGTTACGGTTGGTGGGATCGTGAGAAGCGGTCGTCGCCCACTGTCGGCGGGGTTCATCGGTCCTGGACCACGGTGTGCAGTTGTTGCCTCGTCAGGGCCGGCGGTGCCTCGATGCCGACGGGCAGTTGTGACTCCGCGTGCAGCACGCCATCGATGGTCAGCCGCAATACGCGCCGCCAGAGCTCAGGGTGTTGGCTGCCGCCGAAGTCACAGACTGCTCCAATAGCCATCAAGACGAGCGGAAAGTCGGTGGCCGAGAAGTCTTCCCGTAGCCAACCCGTCCGTTTGGCTTTGTTGACCAGGACCGCCGTTTGCGAGGTGAGCTGGTCGAGCGCTGCGGCGTGAGTCTCGCTAGGGCGAAAGTCTTCAGCGAGGATGATCTGACGTAAACCTTTGTTGCTGGCGAGGTGTTCGGCCACCGTGCTCAGGAATGCCACCAATGCTGCGGCGGCGTCTTCCTGGCGCGCCGCGATCCACGCCAGTCCGGTGACCTCCTGGATTTTCACGGTAAATAACGCATCGATGAGAACCTGTTTGTCGCCGAAGCGGCGATGGACGGTGCCCACGCCGACGCCGGCACGCTCGGCGACGTCGGCCATCGACACGGCCAAGCCCCGCTCGGCGAACACCTCCATTGCGGCAGCCGAGATCTTTTGCATGTTGCGCGCCGCGTCTTGGCGCAGCGGGCGCGAGGACGCCTCGACTTGCATTGTCGTCACGAGCAAAACTCCTAAATGGATAGTTCTGATCCGTTTCTGCTTAGACCATACGCCGCAGAAACGGACAGCGCCATTCCAGTTCGCCGACGTGGCGTGTCTCGCGGTGGGGAAGTCATTTGGGCACAAAGGAGGCGACGTGAGATTTCGGGTCATCGACTGTGGCTGCAGCGGGCGCACAGGAGGACGCCTCCCCGCCACCGGATGTTTCGTATCCGTTTCGATGGAGTGTGCCGCAGACTACAATGAGTGGCGTGTCGTCGGAGTGTGGGCCGCGTCGCCCGCTGCGTAAGGACGCTGAGCGCAATCGCCAGCGGGTGGTTGAGGCTGCCCGAGATCTGTTCGCGTCGAGGGGACTTGAGGCAACTCTGAATGACGTCGCGCACCACGCCGGGGTGGGTGTGGGGACTGTTTATCGGCGGTTTCCGACTAAGGAATCGCTGGTCGAGGCGATCTTTGAGGATGGCATCGATGAGGCCACAGCACTTGCCGAGTCAGCGCTGCAAGAGAAAAATTCCTGGCGAGGGTTTGTCGGATTTTTCGAACAGTTCTGTGAGCTGACCGCGACCGACCGCGGATTGCGGGAAGCTGTGTTCAGCAAGGCTTACGGTGGGGATCGGGTTGAGGCTTCAAGGTTGAGATTGACCCCAGCAATTTCCAAACTCGTGGAGCGTGCCAAGGACGACGGTTATCTGCGCCCGGACGTCTCGACCACAGACATGCCTTTCCTGGCCCTGCTGGCGGGTACGGTCAGCGAGTACGCAGGCCATGTCGAACCACAGCTGTGGCGTCGCTATCTAGCGATTTTCCTCGACGGACTGCGCCCCCGCAGAGGACAACGACCCTTGGCTATCGCTGCGCTTGACGACGAACAACTCGACGCCGCGATGCGCACCTGGTATCCCGCAACATCTGGCTGACCCACAAACGATCGCCTCAGCACGGCAATGCCTCAGCGCTCGAAGCTAAGACGTTGCTGTCCAACAGGAGTGGGCGCCCCGGCTGCCTTTTACTGAGAACTCAGCGGGCGGCGGTTAGCACCGCTTGGTGACCTCTTTAAGGGCCCCAATGTTTTCCGTTCCCGACCGGTAGGCAAGCCGCCACAATGCAATTTCTTGCCGCGTACCTGCGGGTGCATCGTCTTCGTTGCTATCCCGTTACCCGAGGGCCCGGGTGGCCGAAGTGTCGCGCATTCCCATCGAGCTTGGCGACGTCACGCAAAATCGTCGACCGCTCAGCTCTGGTGGATGGCTACCTAACCGGGAGAACTGGATCAACACCATCCACTTATACCGTTAGGTTGCTCACTGCTTCCCCACACCGTCGCCGACCACCCGCCCGGGGGTGGCCGTCTGCCGCTGAAAGGTCCACTGACGACTACCTTTTCAAACGTCGGCCTCGCGCACGCGAGCCGGTTAGGCCCTTGCGCGACGAAACTGACCCAGCGTGACTCAAGGGGATGCTGGCATGCTGTATCCCCTGTAAGTGATAGGCGCCCTCGATGAACGCGGTGGTGGGGATCGCGGGGTGGGTGTGGCTTCCGCTACTGATCGTGATGGCTATCCCGGTCGGCGGCGCCTCGGTGATGAATTTGGGTGCAGTTTTCGGGCCGAATCCTATCCTGGTGGCGCCCAACAATTCTAAGGGCGCTGCAGACCTCATTCCAAGGTCCTCACCTACGAGGTGGTCGGCACTGGGGCCAGGGCGATCGTCAATTGCCCCATCTGTGATCTGCCGGTAAAGCGGGCGGATAGGGCGTCACAATCTGCGCCGCCGGCTAGATTCATTGAATAGCGGCCAGCATCAATTCTGGCGGCTCAAGCCGTTTAACCCGCAACGGAGTCAACGCTTCGCGCGCGCTTTGGCGGCCGCCTCAGCCTGGGTAGTTAGCCTCAGTCACGATGTTGTCTACGCGATGCGGGTTCAGTGCTCACGAACAGCAGCCGTTCAGGCACATGTGCCGTTCAGGCGGTAATCCCTGCTCTATGGCTTCCTCACACCAGCCACAGAGCGGCTGGCCCGACTCTTCGCACGCACACGCCATAAATTCCCCTTTGTTCTCGACCATCGCCCGATCTGTTGGCAGACGGTGGCCATCAGCAAATACATCACTGTGACGACGTACTGCGGCGCATGGGTAATTGCAGCCGCGTTAGATTGACGGCGCATCGACCATGCACTTGGCTTCGCGGTGGGGCCCATAGGGTGGGTGCGATTGGCAATCGAACCATGAGCCGCCCGGCTCAAGTTGGCACTTCCAACGTCCAAGGGCGTGGCATCAGAGCGAAATCCCTTCTTGCCGAACCATTCTCGATTCTACTCGCCGACCTAGGCAGCGGCCATGGACGACCGACGGCTGACAGTCATTTTTATCCAGCGGCTTTCGGTCCTGTAGCAGAGTCGGCGTCGGCAGCGATATCGACGCGGCTAATTCATGTCGATCGAGTAAGCGCCCGCTGAGCCGGCACCGAACGCGTCCAAGCAGGGAGGCGAGAAAGGTTATCGCGCGTGTTAGAAAAACCACGGAAAGTCAGGTTACATCCGCTCGCCCTTGTTACCGTCGGGTATTTTAGGGTGGAAATTGTGAGAAGATAGACAGTTGATTAGCGTGGGACGTTTTGCAATCGCCATGGTAATGGCGAGGGTCTACATCCGGTGCCAGATAGCAACGCGGAGTGAAGTTTTCGAGTGCAGTGCCATGACGGTCAGGGCTGGAAGTGTCACAGTCTTGGCTGACGCTGCCCACAGATATAAATAATGAAACGCGTTACAGTTTGGAAAGGTATCATCAGTTTTCCGTATGCAGGATGGTTTATTCGCAGCTCAGCGAAACGGACAGACTGTTCGGGCTTCTGATAGGAATTAGTGGGGGCGAACACTCGGCACGCCAAGCGATCCTTGCTGGCGTTGCGTGGGCGCGGGCATGCGGCGAGTTAGCAGGGTCTTCCCAGCGCCGATTTGAACCTCGGTTGCGTTTGCATCCTGCCAACCGGTGTCAGACTCGCTTCGCGAGGTAAGCGAGAAGGTGGCCCACGGGCCTGAACTGTTCCTCTACCGTTCCGACAAGTTGAGATCGACCTGCCGGGGCGGCGACTATCCGCCGGCCCCGGGCGAAGCTGACAGCCCGTAGCTTTTCGAGCGGAGCCGTGAACGAAGCCGACAGTGTTCGTTGTCCACTGGTATGCATCTACCGGCGCGGATGCGGGTTTCGGGTCGACCGATGCGGGCATCGAGCGTGCTACGGGGTCGACTCGATCGCGCGTCTGCACCTCGCGACGTCGTTGGAAGAGCTTCAGCAACAGCAGCCGACGCCCGACAAAACCAGTTCGCTCCAAATCGCTGTCTCAGCCGTTGCGGAGCAACAGACTGGTCACCAACGCTAAGCCCATACCGGCCAGATATTTCATCACTGTGACGATCTAGACCCGAGTGCTAGCCGGCAAGAAAAGCGTTGTAGGACAAGCGGTACGGGGCCGGGCGATAACCGTGACGAACATGCATCTTGCGCAAGCGGCACCTGTCATCCATGTTTGGCCCAGCTTCACCACTAAGCGCTCACTGTAAAATCCGACGGACGTTCACGGATTCGGAGCGAACATTGTCCGGCGCTTGGGTTTAAGACCTGTTTCACCATTGGCTTTGCACCGCCGCGTGATTCGCCGGAATTGTATCTTGTGTCAGGCTAATCACGCCGTTTTCATCGATGAATCACGGTTCTGGGCGCCCCCCACCGTTATACGACGCCAATCAACGCCCGAAACCTGTTGAGCTAGCGAGCAGTCGACCTCTTCGACCGCTTGGTTGTTAGCCCCGCCGAGGATGAAGTGATGACTTTGGCGCCGCGGCAAGATCGGCCTGACCATTCTCGGTCGTACAACACACCCGGGCAACCTTCGGATCATCCTGCGTTGATGGGTAGCACCTTGGCCCCTACCGAGGGGACACTGCCCGGGGCATTAACGAAGAGCGCACCCAACAAGGAGTAGAAGTGACCACCGATACCATCCTCAACAACGTCAACGTCGAGGCCATCGGTGACCTGGTTCGTGCCATTAAGAACGACCCGGCAAAGGCACAGACGAACTGGGCCGCCCACGTGACTTGGAAGGGTGCCTTCACCTCAGAATCCAAAGTACGCCGGTTCGCGCCGTCGCAGTCCGACGAGCCTACCGCGCTCGGCGGCGGGGACACCGCGCCGAACCCGGTGGAGCAACTGCTCGGCGCGCTGGGTAATTGCCTGGCCGTCGGCTATGCCGCCAACGCCACCATCGCGGGTATCGAGCTCAAGCATCTACGGGTCGATCTGAAGGGCGATCTTGACCTGAGTGTGTTTCTTGGATTGGCCGAGGGACACGCCGGTTTCGGGTCGATTACAGCCACTGTGACCATCCTCTCCGATGCCTCGCCGGAACAGATCGAGCAATTGCACGCCAAGGTGCAGGCCAGCTCACCGGTCGGGCACACCCTGCGCAACGCCGTTCCCGTCAAGGTGCAGCTCGCCTAAATTCGGCCAACGGGCCCACATCTTCGTTCCTACGCCGTACGCGAGGGCTTGAGTGGCTTGCAGTAAGTCGCTGCTGGGCGAGCTGGAGCGATGTAACCCCGCGCTGCCCAGCCTGCTGCCTGACAGCGCTGTGTGACCTCCCACAAAGATCTGGATAGGATCCACTTTGAAGTTACGCTACTAGTGTTCCGGACATCGTTGTCGTCTCCCTCTCGGGTGGTCGCCTGTAGCTGAAATCCCACTGTGGACTATCTTTTTGGACGCCGACTTCGCGCGCGAGCCGGTCACGCCCTGGTGAGACGAGCCCAATTCGGTTTCGTCAGCGCCTGACCGCACCGAGATCACGCGATGCGGCACAGCTTCGTCGGCTGCGGCCTTCAGTTGGTGCGGTCAGCCCAGCCGGCGGGAAGCTGGTCGGGGGGCACCGAGATGATGGAGTCGTTATCGGAGCCCACGGATTCCAGCAGCGTGATCGTGGCGAACTCCGAGACCACGTAGATGGGATAGGTGGGGCCTTCGTCGCGGTAGGCGCGCATCTGCTCGAGGTGCTCGTTTTGGAAGCAAATGGTGCGCTCACCATGCTCTTGGACCCAGCGCGGGAAGAAAATCACCCCGTGCACGCAACGTTTGGCGGGCAAAACGTTGACCGCGACGGAGGTGCCGGTGGGTTCCGTCCAGCAAATTTTGAAGCTGTCGTCATCAAGCTGCACCAGGTCAACCTGCTGATCTTTGACCCAGCGACCGCCAACCATGCCTGAGTGAATGCGGTAGTCGATCGTCTTAGCGTTCTTCACATACATCTCATAACGCCAGCCGTTGGCGTAGGTGTAGATGAAGCGAAAACCGACGATACTCGAAAAGTCCTGCGGGGGAACGGGATTAGCTATCGATGTCATGCGGTTCTCCTGGGTGGGACCGAAGCGTCGGCGATAGTCCCGACGCGCGATGCACTTTGCATACGGGCCTTATTTTGCACCAAAACGTGTTTGCCTCAAAATGATGTGGCAGACTGCAGGGATGGACATCGCAGCAGAGTTGGGTCGGCTGATCGGTCCTTTGCGTCGGGCGGTGCTGGCAACGCGTCACGCCGAGGGACTGCCCGACCTGCCAGAGGCTCAAATCGAACTGCTACGGGCCCTTCAACAAGCCGGCACTGCAACCCCTGGGGAGATCTCGACTCGACTGCGGGCGGCGCCCTCGACTGTCAGCAATCTGGTCCGCACGATGACTGCAGCGGGCTTGGTGGTGCGCACTCAGTCGGCCACTGACCTGCGCAACGTCTACCTGTCCCTGTCTCCCGCAGCGTGTGAGATGCTCGACCGCTATGACCGCGTGAGCACCACCGCTCTGCGTGACGCGATGGACCGCCTTTCACCCCGATATCGCAAAGCATTAGAAGCCGCCCTGCCCGCGATCGCTGAGCTGATCACCGCGCTGGCCGAGCGACCGCCGGACGCGCCCCCGTTGTCGCTGACGGTGCCCGGTCGCGCTGGCCGCGCCGGCTCGGCCTCCAGCCGGCCGCGTCGAGGGGCGACGACACCCACCATGGCCACGCGATCATGACTACGAATGAGCCTCTGCTTCTTCTGCACGGCATCGGGATGTCAAGCCGTGCTTGGGATGACGTCATCCCTTTACTGTCCCCCCATTATGAGGTCATTGCGCCCACCGCCGCCGGACACCGCGGAGGCCCGCCGCTGGCTGGCGAGACCAGCATCGGCACCCTAGCCGATGAGACCGAGCGTCTCCTGGATTGCCGTGGACTGGCCCGCGTCCATGTCGCCGGTAACTCCCTGGGTGGTTGGATGGCCATCGAACTGGCGCGTCGCGGTCGCGCCATCAGCGTGTGCGCGCTGTCCCCGGCCGGCTTCTGGACACCCGGCGCCACTGATCAGTTGGGGGCACTCACCAAGATCCGCCGCACCCGACGGCTGGCACGGATCGCCGGACCTATCGCACCGGCGTTGCTTCGCGTCCCTGCGCTTCGCCGTCATGCGATGCGGGATATCGCCGAACACGGTGAACGACTCACCGCGAACCAGACGCTAAACGCCATGGCCGATCTGCTGGGCTGCAGCCGCTTGGACGATTTGCTCGCAACTCCGGAAAGCACTGCAGCGTTGAATCCGTTGCCTTGCCCTATCACTTTGGCGTGGAGCGCAAAAGACAAAATCTTCCCGCCTGAGATCAACGGCCTCATCGCCCGACAGCGGCTTCCCCACGCCGCTTACGTGCTACTGCCCGACCTCGGCCACGTACCGATGATTGACAACCCCCGCCTGGTGGCTGACACCATCCTCAGGAGCACCCAATCATACTGTGAAGACAACTCTTAAGCCGTCCGAGCGGCTTTGGCGGTGGCGATGACCGGCGCGGCCAAGCATTTCTGCGGGCACCGGCGCCGTGCCAGCGGCTAGGAACCCGCTCTCGGGCATATCGGCGCCGTCGAGAATGCGTCGCACGAATTGCATGCCGGTCCCGGCGATGTACTCGCCAAGGTCGGACACCAGTGAGTACTGCGGGACCAGATTGAAAACCCTTCCCCCAGCGCGATATTCGCTGTCTGCCGGGTGTCGACGCTGTCGGGTCAACGTCGGCCGGCGGGATCCCAAGTTAGCATCACCGCGTCGAACTGCTCGTCATCGAGCGCGCGGACCTGTAGCCGCAGCTGGTCGCTGCGGTGACGCATGCCGTCGAGGAGAATGGCTACGTAGCGCCACCACAGTTCGTCATCGACATGCCCGGCGAACTGGCTGACGGTCCCGGCCAGCAGCCCGAAGATAGGCATATCGGTGGGCGATAGTTCCGCGCGCAGATAGCCGTCATCCTGGGCTCGCTGAAGAAGCTTAGACAGCGTTGGGTAAAGCCGTACTCGCGCAGCCTCCACCCGATCTCCGCCGTAGGACTTGCTGTACACGATCTCTCGCATTCCGCGGTCGGTCGCGGTGATTTCACACGTCCGCTCAACGAACCACACAAAGCCGTCCCACGAATCTGTATAGCGCAACGCCGATTCGGCCAGGTCCGCGAGTTGGTTGAGGCCGTCTTCGAAGATTGCTTCGAGCAGTAGTTCTTTCGTCGGGAATCGTCGGTAAACGGTGCCGACTCCGAGTCCTGCGTGGTGGGCCACCTCATTCAGGGTCGCTTCCAGCCCCCTCGATGCGAACAGCTCACGGGCGGCGTCGATGACTCGCCGGCGGTTGCGCTCGGCGTCCTTGCGCAGAGGGCGATGCGTTGTTTTGCAAGCGGTCACAGAGTCAGTGTAACGACGCCCACAGGGAACCGGATTGACCGAATCCACTTTCTAGCCTAGGTTACGTACGTAGACCTCCTCCGCCCACGGCCCACAGGTCGCCTTCAATCGCTGAAAGGCTTGCATCTTGACCGCCATTCTCGATACGACCCATTTCCACAGCACATCGCTACCTTGGCCTGCCGCCTCAAGGCAGCACGATTACTTGGACTTCTCGGCGGCTCAATCGGTTAGCGCTGGGCGGGCGCGATGACCGCGATAGTGGAATTGTCGCGACGGGTGTGGCTTCCGCTACTCGTCGTCGTGGCTGTCGCGATAGGCGGTGTCGCGGTGATGAAATTGCGTGAAGTATTTGGCTCGAATGCCGTTCTGGTAGCGCCCAATAGCTCTGATAGCGCGGCCGACTTCAATCCCAAGGTCGTCACCTACGAGGTATTCGGCACGGGGGCCAGGGCGGTTGTCAATTACCTAGACCTGGACGGCAAGCCGCAACGGGCGCCGGACGCCGTGTTGCCGTGGTCATTGACGCTGCGGACCACCGCACCAGCGGCGACACCCAACATTGTTGCCCAGGGCGATGGTGAGTCCATTAGCTGCCGGATCACCGTTGATCGCGTGGTCAAGGATCTGCGATCTGTCTCCGGTGAGAATGCCGCGACGTTCTGCTTGGTGAAGTCAGCATGAGCGCTCCGATGGACGACCCTCAGACCGATCGCATTGCGGTTACCCCGCACGCGTCCCGGTCACGGATAGCACACACGATCCGTGTGCTGGCGGTGCCTATCATCCTTGGTTGGATCGTGATCATTGCCCTACTCAATACCGTTGTGCCGCAACTGGAAGCGGTCGGCAAGATGCGCGCGGTGTCGATGAGCCCCAATGATGCGCCGTCGATGATCGCCACCAAGCGGGTAGGCAAGGTGTTTCACGAGTACGACACCAGCAGCTCGGTGATGGTTGTGATCGAAGGCGACAAGCCCTTAGGTGCAGATGCTCACCAGTTTTATGACCGCCTGGTGCAAAAGATGCGGGACGACAAGAAGCATGTCCAGCACGTGCAGGATTTCTGGGGAGATTCGTTCACCGCGGCCGCAGCACAAAGCGTCGACGGCAAGGCCGCCTACGTGCAGGTCTATATTGGCGGAGATCAGGGAGAGGCACTGGCTAACGAGTCGGTGGAGGCGGTGCGCGATGTCATCGCCAGCACGCGTGCCCCGGCGGGAGTCAAAGCCTATGTAACCGGCCCGGCAGCCTCGAGTGCGGATCAAAACGCGACTGGTGACAAGAGCATGCAGGTGATTACCCTGCTCACCTTCGTCGTCATCATCGGGATGCTGCTAATCGTCTACCGGTCATTGGTCACGGTGTGCATTGTGCTTGTGATAGTGGTGCTCGAGCTTTTTGGAGCACGTGGACTTGTGGCATTCCTGGGCTATCACAACGTCTTCGGCCTGACAACGTTCGCAACGAATCTGGTTGTGACGCTGGCGATCGCCGCGGCCACCGACTACGCCATCTTCCTGATCGGCCGCTACCAGGAGGCGCGTCGTTTGGGCCAAGATCGAGAAGCCGCCTATTACACGATGTTTCATGGCACGGCGCACGTCGTGCTGGCTTCGGGTCTGACTATTGCCGGGGCGGCGCTGTGCTTGCACTTCACCCGGTTGCCGTACTTCCAGACCATGGGAATTCCCTTGGCGATCGGTATGGCGGTCGTGGTGGCTGCGGCCTTAACGCTCGGTCCCGCAGTGATTGCGGTCACCAGTCGTTTTGGCCGGGCCCTTGATCCCAGACGTATGACCCAGCCGCGGGGATGGCGGCGCATCGGCGCTGCGACCGTGCGTTGGCCCGGCGCGATCTTGATCTGCGCCATCCTAGTGGCACTGGTTGGCTTATTGACCCTTCCCGGCTACCGCACTACCTACAACGACCGCATTTACCTGCCCGCCGACGTACCGGCCAACGTCGGTTATGCTGCCGCGTTCCGCCATTTTTCCCAGGCCAAGATGAACCCCGACTTGATGATGGTCGAAAGTGACCACGACCTGCGCAACCCAGCCGATTTTCTGGTGATCGACAAAATCGCCAAAGCGCTTGTGCACGTGCACGGTATCGCCCAAGTGCAGACCATCACCCGGCCTAAGGGAAGCCCGATCCAACACTCGTCGATTCCGTTCAACATCAGCATGAACAGCACCGGCCAGATCATGAACAACGACTACCAGCAGACCGTCCTGCAAAACACGCTCAAACAGGCCGACGACATGCAGGTCAACATCGACTCGATGGAAAAGATGCAGGGAGTCACCCACCAGCTGGCCGGCGTCACCCACAACATGGCGACCAAGATGAAAAAAACCAGCGCGGACGTGCAGGACTTACGCGATCACATGGCCGATTTCGAAGATGTCTGGCGCCCGATCCGCAGCTACTTCTACTGGGAGAAACACTGCTTCGATATCCCGATGTGCTGGTCATTGCGCTCGGTGTTCGACGCCCTGGACGGTATTTCCACCATGAGTGATGACCTCAGCGACCTGGTGCCAGACCTCGAGCGCATGGACGCGCTGATGCCGCAAATGGAAGCCCTGATGGGGCCAATGATCGAATCGATGAAGCATCAAAAACAGATGATGCTCAACCAGTATCAGGCCCAGAAAGCGCAACAAGATCAGACGATTGCCTCGCAGGACAACGCCACAGCCATGGGGCAAGCGTTCGACGATGCGAAGAATGACGACTCGTTTTATCTGCCTCCGGAAGCGTTCGAGAACGCCGATTTTAAGCGCGGCATCAAGTTGATGATGTCCCCCGACGGACATGCCGTGCGATTCACCATCATTCACCAAGGCGACCCCCTAACGGAGGAAGGCACGTCACGCACTGGACCGCTCAAAGTTGCGGCAGCAGACGCCATTAAAGGAACACCGTTGGAGGGGTCGCGGATCTATCTTGGTGGCAGTGCGGCCATGTACGCCGACATGCAGCAAGGCGCCAACTACGACCTACTCATCGTTGCTATCGCCGCCCTGATCTTGATCTTCATCATCATGGTGATCTTGACCCGGGCGGTGGCGGCCGCGGCGGTCATCGTGGGGACCGTCGTGCTGAGTCTGTCGGCCTCTTTCGGGCTCTCGGTACTGCTCTGGCAGCACATCGTCGAGCTTCCGCTGCACTGGATGGTGCTGCCGATGTCGGTCATCATCTTGTTGGCCGTGGGGTCGGACTACAACCTGCTGTTGGTCTCGCGGATGAAAGAGGAGATTCACGCCGGGCTCAACACCGGCATCATCCGCGCCATGGTCGGCACGGGTTCCGTGGTCACCTCCGCCGGCCTGGTCTTCGCCTTCACCATGATGTCCATGGCGATAAGCAAACTCATCGTAATTGGACAAGTGGGAACCACCATCGGTCTCGGGCTGCTCTTCGACACTCTGATTGTGCGCTCGCTGATGACACCCTCCCTGGCGGCCCTGCTGGGCCGCTGGTTCTGGTGGCCGCAGCGTGTGCGTCCCCGGCCCCTACCTCAGCCATGGCCTCAACCCTCGCGCCAGCAGACCGAGGAGATGCAGCCGGCATGAGCGTCCGAGCGCTACGTTCCCGTTCCGCTGAGTCGCCCTGCGATCACCGAAATGTCAACCGTAAATGGGCCAAAAGCACTCGGCGGTGACGACTCGTCGTCGGCCCAACGAACTCGAAAGGGCGATCTATGATGCGACTTTGACCCAGCTGAAAGCCGCCGGCTACGACGGTGTGACCATGGAAAACATCGCCGCTCGAGCACGCTGCAGCAAGGGGTCGCTGTATCGGCGCTGGCCAGGCAAGCATGCGTTAATACACGCTGCCTTGCGATCCCAGTTGCCGCCGATCTCGACCGCGCCACGTGGTGGGACAGCGCGCCAAGAGCTGTTCTCGGTCCTGAACTCATTCGCTAAAGTCCTCACCGGCAATGCGTCTTACCCTGAATTGGTAGTGATGGTAGGACTTTTCGGTGACGCCGAGATACGGGCTATTTACGACGAACTGGTCGTCGGACGTACCGTCACCATGTTAGAGCGCATCATCCTTGCCGGCATCTGTTCGGCAGAGATCGATGCCGCGGCGGTGACAACGCTAGCCACGCGAATGGGGACGGCCTTGATCGTCCAGCACGTGCTGCTGACGCAGTCCGCGCCTACTGCATCCGAGATCAGGCGAATCATCGACACCATGATCGGGCAGCCCTAAAGCGCGTCGAACAACTCCGATGAGTCGCCGCGTAAGCCGGTGCCTTGCCGCCGGCGATCAAAAGCGACGTCGCAGAGTTCGCCTTGAGGCAAGGGATGGAAGCTGAACAGCGCAATCGTGGTCGGCAGAAAGTCGTGGCGGCTTCAACTGCGATGAGCGATTCGTTGGTTTGGAAACGCTGCGGCTGAAGCAAAGTGGTAGCACCCGCTGGGGGCCTCCGGGCATGTCGCTTCTAATGATTTTGGACCTGTTGGCTCTTCTTTGCCTCACCTGAACCGCCGGCGCGCGCAACCAAGCAATGCATGTGGCCGATTAACGGCGAGGGCGTTGTTGCACCACATCTCGAGCGAACTCGACATACTGATTCGCGATTTGTTCTGGTGTCAGCGACCCGTCGACGCGATACCAACTCGGAATGGCGACACACATGGTGACGATGGCGCGGGCGGCTTCTCGTGGATGGGGTGTGGCGAATCGCCCCAGGCGGGCGGCCGCTTCGACTTCGCGGTCAAGCATTCGTTGCTGGGCGATGCGCATGGCAACGATTTCGCGGCGATTGAGAGGTTTGAGACTGCGCATCTCGGTGGCGCCCACGAAGCCGAGAGCTCGACGGTAGGTGTGCCACAGAGCGAGATGTTCGACGAGCAGGCTGAATCGTTCGACGGCATCGCTGCCTTCGTCGCGTGCACCGGCAGAACGCCCCAGCAGATCGGACGCCGCCAGCTGAAGCAGTGAGCGCAAGATCTCCTGTTTGCTCGCATAGTGATGGTAGACCCCGGACACCGATAGATTGGCCGCTCGCGCAATGTCGCGCATAGACGTGCCGTGGTAGCCAGCGCGCAGGAACTCAGTAAGTGCGGCCGCCAGTACGGGATCGAGGGTCAGCGGAGGGTACTCGCGCCACCCCGAACAACGTGAGAAGCCGATCAGATCGGGTATCGAGGTTGTTGCCAAGGGTTCACGTCGCTCGGCCAAGATCACTTCAGCGCTGCTCTCGAGCGCGTCGGCGATCCGACCTAGCCGGTCCACGCTCAAGGTCGCCTTCCCAGTCTCGATATTGCTAAGGGTGGCGGGGCTTACGTCAACTTTGGCAGCCAAAGTCCGCAAGCTTATTCCCCGGTTAACCCGGAGCATGCGAATTTTCTGTCCAGCGTTCAGTCCATTACGCCCGATGTTTGGCATATATAAACAATACGAGGGCTATCTACTAAACGCCATCTCATCAGTTGACATGCATGTTTGCGATGCCGTAAGCCTATCGGTGGGCGGTAGGCCAATCGATCGTTCGCACTGAACAGTGCGGCTGAGGCGCTGACTGACGGCCAGCCGCGCACTGCTTCGCAACATCCCCGAATCCCGGTCGGTAGACGATGACGACCGCGGCGCGATCGGAGGATACGAACGACAGAACGTGGAGAACTAAGTGTCAACGCACATGTCTGGCCAAGTCGCGGTGGTGACTGGAGCCAGTCGCGGGATTGGGCTCAGCATCGCGCGCCGCCTGATGGACTCCGGCGCCAGAGTCTGCCTCACCGGTCGCGACTCGGATGCGTTACAGGCGGCTGTGGACAGCCTGGGCGATCCCGGGAAAGCGATCGGCGTCGCGGGAAAGGCGGACGACATCGAACACCAGGCCGAGACCATTGCCTGCGCGCTTGAAGTGTTCGGTCGCATTGACATGCTGGTCAACAACGCCGGCATCAATCCGGTGTACGGCCCAATGATCGAGATGGACCTCGACGCCGCACGCAAGATTGTCGAGGTGAATGCGATCGCAGCTTTAGCGTGGGTTCAGCAAGCGCACAAAGCGTGGATGGCAGACAACGGCGGCGCAGTGGTGAACGTTTCGTCAGTGGCCGGTTTCAGACCGTCTCCCGGAATCGGGTTTTATGGCGCGAGCAAGGCCATGCTCGCGCACATCACAAAGCAATTGGCAATCGAGCTGGCACCCCGCGTCCGGGTCAACGGCGTGGCTCCGGGCCTGGTTAAGACCCAGTTCGCCGCAGCGCTCTACGAAGGCAAGGAAAACCAAATGGAGGTGGACCATCCGATGCAGCGGCTCGGAGTCCCCGAGGACGTCGCCGGGGCGGTGAGCTTCCTACTGTCTAGCGACGCTGCTTGGGTGACCGGCCGTGTGATCGTGATCGACGGCGGCATCACGCTTACCGGAGGTGTCTAGCCGTGAAGCGAGAAAGTGTCGAGGCGGTATGCACACCGTCGAAGACCTTCCGCTTGCATCGGGTTGCGAACCCTCGACGCCACCTACGGGCCCTGGATGGGATTGGACGACACCTGGTGGGGGACGCGACAAGTTGGTGCGTATGGTCGCCTCCACTGAGAACATCGGCCAGCAGCTAGCCCATCGGGCAGCTGGAGTACGACGAGATGGATTAGGGAATCGTGAATCACGACCTTCCGGGGCTTGATCTGGTTGCGCTGCAATCCTTCCTGGACGACCACCGTCCAAATCTGATCCAGGGCGAACTGGATGCCACACTCGTCGCGGGCGGCCGGTCGAATTTGACCTACGAAGTCACCGACGGCACCAGCTCATGGATAGTGCGCCGACCCCCGCTGGGCCACGTCTTAGCGACGGCACACAACATGCGCCGCGAATATCAGGTAATCACGGCGCTAAGGCATTCAGGGGTCCCGGTACCCGCCACGATCGTCCTGTGTGAGGACTCCGTCGTGCTCGGCGCCCCCTTCTTCGTAATGGAAAAGGTGACCGGCGAAACTTACCGACGCGCGGACCAACTGCTACCACTCGGGGCCGTCCGGACCCGGACGGTCTGTGAGCGAATGGTCGACACCCTTGTCGTCCTACACGCGGTGGATCCCCAGGAAGTGGGCCTGGGTGATTTTGGACGACCCGAAGGTTTCGTTAGTCGCCAGGTCAACCGCTGGAAGTCACAACTCGATGCCTCCCACAGCCGGGATGTGGCGAAGATCGAGGCGCTGCACACCAAGCTGATAAGCCGTATCCCGCCAACTGCCACCGCGACCATCGTTCACGGCGACTACCGTCTGGACAACCTCCTAGTCGACCACGACGACGCGATCGCCGCCGTACTCGACTGGGAGATGGCGACTCTCGGCGATCCATTCACCGATGTCGCCCTGCTCATGGCCTACATCACTTTGTCCGGACTGGACGGTTCGGATGCGGTGACCGACGCGGGCTCCGCGGCTGGCTTCTTGTCACCAGACCAGGTGCTGGCTCGCTACCGTCAAGTTTCCGGCCGCGACGCCGCTGACATGGGCTTCTATCTGGCCTTCGCGTACTTCAAGCTGGCCGTGATTCTGGAAGGAATCCACTTCCGCTTTACCCAAGGCAAAACGGTCGGCAGCGGTTTCGACCGGATAGGCCCCTTAGTGGAACCCCTGGCCATCGCCGGACACGCTGCGCTACAGGAGATCTGATGGATTTCAGCTACGACACACAGACCGATCAGTTGTGCGCGCGCCTGCTCGACTTCATGAATTCGCACGTCTATCCCGCGGAACCTGTTTTCGAGCAACAACTTCGCGAACGGACCCACCCGTGGAGCACGGTTCCGATCGTCGAAGAACTCAAGGCGGAGGCGCGTCAGCGAGGTCTGTGGAATCTGTTCCTCCCCAGCGACGACGGAGCAGGCCTGACCAATCTGCAGTACGCGCCGTTAGCGGAGATCACCGGGCGCAGCATTCACCTCGCACCGACAGCGCTCAACTGTGCGGCACCCGACACCGGCAACATGGAACTGCTATCACTATTCGGAACCGCACAACAAAAGAAGGAATGGCTCCAACCGTTGCTCGACGGCCAGATCCGCTCGTCTTTCGCGATGACCGAACCCGATGTCGCCTCATCGGACGCCACCAACATCGGCACTCGCATCGAACGGGATGGCATGGACTACGTAATCAACGGCCGCAAGTGGTGGATAACCGGAGCGCTGAACCCTGAGACAAAACTTTTCATCGTGATGGGCAAGACGACGCCCGCGCTTGCTCGACACCGGCAGCAGAGCATGATCCTGGTCCCCCGAGACGCTCCGGGCGTGACGGTCATACGCGGGACGACCGTGTTCGGATACGACGACAGTGACCACGGCGGCCACGCCGAGGTCGATTTCCACGAGGTGCGGGTGCCCAAAGAGAACCTGCTGGGCGGCGAAGGCGATGGCTTTACCATGGCCCAAGCCCGCTTAGGACCGGGCCGAATCCACCACTGCATGCGTGCAATCGGTGTCGCTGAACGGGCCATGGAGCTGGTATGCCGGCGGGCCATCAACCGCACTGCTTTCGGCAAACCCCTCTCCACGCAGGGCGTGATCCGCGATTGGATTGCCGAGTCGCGTGTCCGTGTCGAGCAATTGCGCCTGCTGATACTCAAAGCCGCTTGGCTCATGGATACCAGCGGCAACAAGAGCGCCCACGCCGAAATCCAGGCCATCAAAATCGCCACCCCGAAAACTGTTGAATGGATCCTCGACAAAGCCATCCAAATCCACGGCGCCGGCGGACTGAGCCAGGATTTGCCGCTCGCGCAATGGTTTGCACACATCCGGACGCTGCGCATAGCCGACGGCCCCGACGAGGTACACAAAGCATCACTGGCCCGTAAAGAACTCCAAAAACATGCTCGCGATGCATAATTGAGGCTGTGCATGGGCCCCGCCCCCGCAGCGGCCGACTACTGACCACCAACGACCGTAGGGTCAGCACGCGGGCTACCCTCGCGGGACCGACAGGAATCCAATGACCTGCGTTACTGATGACGCCCGCCAGATCCGCGACACGATCGACAACTGGGCGATATGGCGCGATGCCGGCTTATGGGACCGATTCTCCACAGTGTGGCATGAACACGGGCATATGTCGGCTACCTGGTTCCAGGGACCAGCAAGCGAGTTCATCACCGCCAGCCGCCGCGGTTTTGACGCCGGCGTCCAGATTCTTCACTTCTTGGGCGGAACGTCCGTCGATGTTGTGGGCGACCGTGCGACAGCTCAGACGAGAATGACGATCAATCAGCGCGGTTTAGTCCACGGCCAACTCGCCGATGTCACCTGCACCGGCCGCTTCTACGACTTCTTGCTGCGATGCGCTGACGGCTGGAAAATCGTTCGCCGCCAACCGATCTATGAGAAGGACCGCATCGACTTCGTCGATCCCGCGGCCACCGTATCCCTTGATGAAAGGCGACTCTCAGGGTTCCCCGAAGGCTACCGCCATCTGGCTTACCTGCAGGAAGAAGCTGGCTTTTCGGTTAAAGATGAGTTGCCGGGTCTGGCCGGCGACGCCGTCGAGCTGCTCTACCGCCAGGGCAAAACTTGGCTCGCGGGCGGTGAAAGCGCCTTTCTTGAAGAGCTCGCTCCTCCGCCACTTCCGACCCAACCACATTGTGAGACCGCGTTTTCGCGGGACACTCCGAACATACAGAACTCATGATAGCCCGCATCTAGCCAGTTACGTGGTCACCACCTGTACATTCGCCGATCACCCGCGAGCGACCTTCCGCAAAATCATCAGCACTCGAGCGAGAAGTGACGAATTTCCTTGTGCGGCGCGGGCTGCCACCAAATCCACCCCAAGTCGATCTGGAACCAACCGTCGAAAGCAGACCCCGGCAATGTCAAGCGCGGCAGTCGGTTCAGGGACGACTGCCACACCAAGCCCAGCAGCGACAAGAGTGACCAACGTCGAGGTCTCCTCCACCTCATGGCGCACCCGCGGCACGTAGCCCGCCTGCGCACCCATTGCCATCACCACACTGTTCATCACCGACCGGCCATGGCCGGCGTGCACGATGAAATCCTCTGAGCGCAGGTCGGCTAGGCACAACTTGCGGCGGGTCGCCAGGGCGTGACCGCGCGGCAGGGCGGCAAGCAGACGATCGCGACGCACCGTCTCCACAAGCAGGCGCGGCTGCTCGACGGGCGGGCGCAGCAGGCCGAGGTCAATACGGCCGGCCAGCAAGGCCTCGATCTGTGCCGGTGCCAGCATCTCTCCGCGGACGTTAACCTCGAGCCCGGGCAACTCTTCGCGCAGTGCCCGAACGAGCCGCGGCAGAAGCGAATACGTTGCCGAACCGACACAACCGATCGCTAGGCGGCCCTCGGTGCCTTGGGCGATACGGCTGGCCTGCTGGGCCGCGTCGTCGACGGCGTCGAGAATGGCGATCGCGCGGGAAAGATAAGCCGTGCCGGCAGCGGTCAGCTCCACTCGTCTGGTGCTGCGCTTGAGTAGCTTCACCCCGAGCTCTTGCTCGAGCTGCCGGATCTGTTGTGACAGCGGAGGTTGTGCCATGCACAGCCGCTCGGCGGCCCGGCCGAAATGCAATTCTTCGGCGACCGCTCGAAAGTAGCGCAGATGTCGAAGCTCCATCTATTCATATTGGCAGTCTCTCAATCCGCGCAAAATAGATATTTTGAAATATCAAGACTGATGGATAGCGTCGACCCCCATGGACCTGATGGTCGCGAGGGCCGCTGGGCGCTCCCGGACTACGACCACGACCACCCCGTCGCCTTTCTCCGCGGCTGATCGAGCATGGGAGCGAGCGTGGCCCTAAACAAATTGGTCGGCTCGGCGGCTGAGGCGATCGCCGACATCCCTGACGGGGCAACACTGGCCGTGGGCGGTTTCGGCCTTGCCGGGATCCCCTGGTTTCTTATCGAGGCGCTGCTCGAGCAGGGCGCCGCGCACCTCACCATCGTGTCAAACAACTGCGGCGTCGACGGCGCCGGATTAGGTCTGCTGCTCGAGTCTCGCCGGATCAACCGGGTTATCGCATCCTATGTCGGGGAGAACAAGGAGTTCGCCCGCCAATACCTCAGTGGACAGTTGACTGTTGAGCTCACCCCCCAGGGCACCTTGGCGGAGCGAATGCGAGCCGGCGGCAGCGGGATTGGTGCATTCTTCACCCCCACCGGCGTCGGCACCCTGGTCGCCGAGGGTGGCTTGCCGTGGCGTTACCACCCCGACGGCAATGTCGCGCTCGCTTCGCCTGCCAAGGAGGTGCGGATATTCGGCGGCAAAGAGATGGTCCTCGAAGAGGCGATTGTCGCCGACTTCGCACTTATTCGTGCCGCCGTCGCCGATAGGGCCGGCAACTGCCGATTCCATGCTGCTGCCCGCAATTTCAATCCACCGGCGGCGATGTGCGGTCGCATCACCGTTGTCGAAGCCGAACGGGTTGTTAATGTCGGCGAGCTGCATCCCGACCACATCCACTTGCCCGGCATCTTCATACAGCGAATTGTCGCCTTGACCCCGGACCAGGCCTGTCGCAAGCACATTGAACAACGCACCACTCGGTGGCGGGGAGGCACACGATGAGCTGGACCCGGGACCAGATGGCTTGTCGTGCCACCAGGGAGCTGCGCGATGGGGACTACGTGAACCTCGGCATCGGCTTGCCGACGCTGATTCCCGAGCACATACCGGAAGGTTCCCAAGTCACCCTGCACGCCGAAAACGGCATCTTGGGAGTCGGTCCATTCCCATACGAGGATCAGATTGATCCCGACCTGATCAACGCCGGCAAGCAGACTGTATCGGTGGTTCCCGGGGCATCCTTCTTCGACTCGGCCACTAGCTTTGCCATGATCCGCGGCGGCCATGTCGACGTAGCGGTGCTTGGTGCCATGCAGGTCGCCGTGACCGGCGACCTTGCGAACTGGATGGTCCCCGGCGCGATGGTCAAAGGCATGGGCGGCGCAATGGATCTCGTCAACGGCGCGCGCCGCGTCATCGTACTAATGGACCACCTGACCAAGGCGGGCGCACCCAAACTGGTCACTGAATGCAACCTGCCGTTGACTGGACGCGGTGTGGTCACCCGCGTGATCACCGACCTCGCGGTGCTCGATATATCCGGCACGGCTTTCGAGGTTGTCGAACTTGCCCCAGGAGTGGATTTCACCGACGTGGTAGCCCAGACTGCTGCTTCTGTGACCGATGCTCGCCAACGACGCGGCGTCTCCGGCTTTCCCCCCGAAGAGGCGTCGGCCCTGACATAGGGCCCACCGGAGGAGGACCAAGCCGCGTATTCGTTCATTGAATGAGCGAGCAGGTTCCCCCGTCGCCTCCACTCGCGAACCATCGTCTTTATGACTGCATTCACTGGGCAGCACCCCCGTGTGGCCATTATCGGTGGCGGTATCGGCGGCTTGGCCGCGGCGGCGTTCCTGCACCGTGCCGGACTTTCGAGCGTCGTCTATGAGCAGGCCCCACAGCTCAAGGAAGTCGGCGCCGGGCTGGTGCTGGCGCCAAACGCGGTGCGGTTACTGCGTCGACTGGGTGCGATGGAGCCGCTTCAAAACCGTGCGGTCCCCCTCGATGTGGGGTGGGAGTTCCGCCGGTGGGATGACGGACGGGTGCTGTCTGCTGAGAACCTGGCCGAGTCATGCCAGCGGTTGTACGGCGAACGCACTTATACAGTGCACCGCGCACACTTGGCCGATGCAATTGGCGCGGCGGTTCCCGCCGGAACCGTTCGGCTGGGTAAACGTTGCGTCTCCCTCGAGGCTAGCGACACAGCCCCGGTGCTGACGTTCAGCGACGGCACGTCGGTCGAGGCCGACGTGGTGATCGGTGCCGACGGTGTGCATTCCACGGTGCGCGGCGCGGTGATCGACTCCCGCCCCGCGACCTACTCTGGGATGTGCGCGTTCCGCGCGATCGTTCCCGCCGAGCGTGCCCCCGAATTCGCCCGCCGCCGAGCACATTCGCTGTGGATCGGCCCGGACCACCATCTCGTGCACTACCCGATCTCGGGTCAGACCGCAATCAACATCGTGGCCTTCGCCCCCGCCGGTGACTACACAACCGAGTCCTGGAGCGCCACGGCGACAGTTGAGGAATTCCTTGACGAGTTCGCCGGCTGGGACCCGCGCCTACAACAGCTGATCGCAGGCGCTGGCACACCGGGTCGGTGGGCGCTGTTGGATCGTGAGCCGCTCATGCGCTGGAGCCGTGGCCCACTCACTCTCCTCGGTGACGCCGCGCACCCAATGTTTCCATTCTTTGCCCAAGGGGCCGCCCAGTCCATCGAAGACGCGGCAGTCCTAGCGCGCTGCCTGGCCGAGGGCATCCAAGCGCCGGCCCGCGCACTGAAGCGCTACGAATCACTCCGTATTCCACGGACCACACGACTCCAAGACATCAGCCACGCCCGGGCACACCTCAACCACCTGCCAGATGGACCAGAGCAGGAAGTCCGTGACGCATCGCTCAGCGACGACGATCCCCTCGTCTCCAATGGCTGGATTTACTCCTACGACGCGGAATCGCTGCAGGCGACCGGTGCGGCCTGATACGGCCATGACAAACCTGAGGAACCCCTATATGGAACTGTTCAGCGAAGAGCGCTCGGCACAAGTGGTTACCGCCAGCTTCGCCAACACACCGGATGAGCGGTTGAAAGAACTGCTGGCCACGTTGGTGCAGCATCTGCACGCGTTCGTCAAAGAGGTGCAGCTGACCGAGGACGAATGGGCAGCAGCCATAGACTTCCTGACCCGAACCGGACAAAAGTGCGACCCGGTGCGACAGGAGTTCGTCCTGCTCTCCGATGTTCTCGGAGTTTCGATGCTGGTGGAGACGATCAATCATCGCACCCAAGGCGTCTCGACCGAGTCGACGGTCCTGGGCCCATTCCACATGGTCGAGTCACCACCACGGGAATTGGGCGACAACATTGCGCTGGATGGCAAGGGGGAGCCGTGCCTAGTAACCGGCGAAGTAGCAGGGCCGCACGGAGAACCAGTGCCAGGCGCTCTCGTCGATGTATGGCAGGCCAACGCCGAGGGCTTTTACGACGTGCAACAACCTGATGTGCAGCCAGAGCATAACCTGCGCGGGTTGTTCCGGGCCGACGAGGACGGACGGTTCTGGTTTCGGACGATCGTTCCTCGCTACTACCCGATTCCCGTGGACGGTCCGGTCGGGACGCTGCTGGGCGCAACCGGCCGGCACCCAAACCGGCCCGCGCATGTGCACTTCATCGTCACCGCACAGGGATACCGGCCAGTGACCACGCACCTATTCGTCGACGATAGTCCTTACTTGCACTCCGACGCGGTGTTCGGCGTCAAAGACAGCCTGATTCGGCACTTTCCGGTAATCGATGACCCGGCGCGAGCGGCGGAGGTCGGGCTGCCCAACCCCTTCCGCAGCGTTCACTTCGAGGTCACCTTGTTGCGCACTGAAACGAAGGAGCTCTCATGACTCGCTCATTCACCTATCGAGCGCTGCCGATGCGGGTCACATTCGGTGCCGGGGCTCTTCATCGGCTGCCCGACGAGGTCACAGCACTTGGTCTAGTTCGCATGCTTGTCCTGTGCTCCCCCGACCAGGAAGCCACGGGCAAGCTGGTCGCTAATGCACTCGGGTACCGTGCCGCCGGGGTGCTGGCCGACGCCCACATGCACGTCCCGGTCGAGGTCGCCAACCACGCCCGCCAACGAGCTGCCGAGCTGGATGCGGACGGCTGCATCGCGGTCGGTGGCGGCTCAGCGATCGGGCTGGGGAAAGCTGTTGCGCTACAACATGATCTACCTGTCATCGCTGTTCCCACCACCTACGCGGGATCGGAGATGACCCCAATCTGGGGTTTGACCGAAAGCGGTGTCAAGCGCACCGGCCGCGACAACCGGGTGCTGCCGATCAGCGTGCTCTACGACCCCGAACTGACCCTCACGCTGCCCGCAATGCTATCGGCGACGAGCGGCATGAACGCCATCGCCCATGCCGTCGAGGGCCTCTACGCCCCCGACGCTTCGCCCATCATCTCGCTCATGGCCCAGGAAGGCGTTCGGGCACTGGCCGCGGCGCTCCCGCGAGTGGTCGCCGATGGCGACGATCTCGAGGCCCGGACGGAGGCCCAATACGGCGCGTGGTTGTGCGGGGCTGTCCTAGGTGCCACCACAATGTCGTTGCACCACAAGCTCTGCCACACCCTCGGCGGCACCTTGAATCTTCCCCACGCCCCGACTCACACGGTGGTCTTGCCGCATGTCCTGGCCTACAACGCCGCGGGCGCTCCGCAGGCCATCGCCGCCCTGTCTCGCGCCCTCGGCGATACCGGCGACCCAGCCCGCGAGCTGTGGGAGCTCGCGGGTCAGCTCGACACGCCGCGTTCCCTCCGCGACCTCGGCATGAACCCGGACGACATTCCTCGCATCGCTGAGCTCACTCTCGCCAGCCCATACGCCAATCCGCGCCCGCTGACACGCGAGGCGGTGGAAGCCCTGCTGAAGGCGAGCTGGGAAGGAAGCCCACCGGCGGCTTTGGCATGACCGCTTCCGATGCCGGCAAAGCTTTCGAACAGCGCACCGGGAAGGCCCGCTGTCGGTATGCCACGAACCAGTGACCCCGGGAGAAGTGTCGGCTCTCGCCTGATGCGCGTTCTCTTTTCGTTTCGAGCCGACCGTCCACGCCTGAACATGGCCGAAGTAGCGCAACTGACCGGCATACCACCTGCCACTGTGCGACGACTTGTCATGGAACTGGTGGATGCTGGGGCACTTGCCCGTGAACCCGACGGCCGATTCACGATCGGAGTACGACTGTGGCAACTGGGAACCCTTGCGCCGCTCACGGAATCACTGCGGACATTGGCGCAGCCATTCATGGAGGATCTGTACACCGCATTGCACCAACACGTGCAGCTCGCCGTCCGAGATGGCGAGGAGGCAGTGGTCATCGAACGGCTGTCGGCACCGCACGCCGTTGGATTGGCATCCCAAGTGGGCGGGCGGATTCCACTGCATTGTTCGGGAGTCGGTAAGGTGCTCCTCGGCCACGGTGGGCCCTATCTAATCGAGCGCGTGTTGTCTGGCCCGCTCCGGCGCTACACGCCGCACACCCTTACTGATCCCGCCAAGCTGCGCGAACAACTTGCTGCCTGCCGCCGGACTGGAATCGCGACCGTCTACGAAGAGCTGACCAACGATGCCGACTCTGTGGCTACCCGGATCATTGACTCCGAAGGCCATGTTGTCGCGGCGCTGTCCGTGGTTCTAAAAGCAGGCTCGGTCAAACACCAGGCCGCTGTGCCCTCGATTGTGGCCAGTGGGCTGGGAATCTCCCGACGCTTGGGCTGGCGGCCTGGGATACGTCTACGAGAAACGGGCACTACAGATGCTGTCGCGATGCAGGAAAGATTGATAGGAATCGCAGGGCTCCAACGCCCCGAAGAGTCCGGAGACTTTCCGATGTGAGTTCAGCCAGCGGCTGGTCTCTGGTGTTGAGCGCAATAGCGGTCCGAGGCGCGGTACCCCGGGAACCCAATATCGATGGCGGCGCGCGCCCCCAGACGCCGTACGGCTGAACAAGCGCTGCACCGCGGTCAATCGCGACGCCACAGCGCGACACTGACTTTCGCCGACGGCACCACCGCGCACGCCGATGTGATCGTCGGCGCAGACGGGGTGCGTTCCACGGCGCGTGGCGCAATCATCCCGCCGCCACCGCCGACTTGCTCAGCGATGTGCGCGTTCCGGGCTACTGCGCCTCCACAAAGATCCGCTCGCCGCCAACGGCTGGATCTACGCCTACGAAGCCGACCTCGCGGGCGGCACCCGCCGGAAGCGAATGCCTAGCCGCCCGCAACGGGGTCATGAGAGGGTGAAGATTCGTGGCGTGATCGCGTTCGAATGCCACCACAATCCTCCGGCCGATCTCCGTCAGCTGTCGTTGTTGCAGTTCTGTCAACGCTTCGAAGACATAACGCCGACGGTCGCAACATGACCAGGAGCGCAGGAGATGACCCGCTGCGGTAAGAACGGCAAGAGTGCACCGACCGTCGCGCGAATCGGTACAGCGGCGAATCCACCCACGCTTTTCCAGCCGACCAACGACCTGCGACAGTCGGCCCTGCGATGCCTGCACCATGTTCGCCAGCGCACTCATTCGCACAGCGTCGCTTTCAATCACGGAAAGGGTTGCCAGTACCTAATATTCGACGTGACTCATGCGGCATCACGCTGCAGCTGCGCTTCGAGAGCGGCGGGTAGCTACACAGCGATACCCAGTACAGCGATCCGCACCTGCCGCTCCGCATCATCGAGCCAGCGGGGTTCGGGCGAGTCAGCCGTCACTGGCGGCAGATGCGGCGCTGCTCGAAGGCAACCCGACAGTGTAGGACGCCATCGAGACCGCTCCATACCCGTATCCGTCAACGAGGATGTCGACAGATTCGCTTGCAACACTGGCCAACCCGGCGATGTAAAGCAGCGGGAGGAAGTGATCAGGCGTGGGCACCGCGGCGTGAAAGTCCGGGTGCCCATCAAGCCGGGCGATGTCGGCGGGAGCCGACAACATCCGGTTCGTGGTTTCCTCACCAAAGCGCAACGCCCAGTCGAACCCCGTATCTTCGAGCCGCGCGTCCAACGCCCGCAGGTTGTGGACAATGTTGCCGCTGCCGACGATCAGCACACCGTGTTGGCGCAAAGGAGCCAGCGCTGCGCCCAACTCGAGGTGATAGTCCAAAGATTTGTCCGCGTTGATCGACAGCTGGACCACAGGGACCGAAGCATCGGGAAACGCGTGTTTGAGCACTGACCATGCCCCGTGGTCGAATCCCCAGCTGTCGATGTCGGCGCCCACCCACGTCGGGTGGACGACGTCACTGACCTCGTCCACGAGCCCCGGATAGCCGGGTGCGGGATATTGGATGTCGAACAAAGCCTTTGGGAAACCGTAAAAGTCGTGAATCGTCCGCGGTTGCGACATCGCCGTGATAGCCGTCGCGTTGACAAACCAGTGGGCGCTGACCACCAAAATCGCTCGCGGTCGTGGCAGATTCCTGCCGAGCTCCCGCCATGCGGAGGTGTAACGGTTGACCTCGAGCGCGTTCATCGGACTTCCGTGGCCGACGAAGACGGTTGGCATCTGTCGCGTCGACGCGGCGCCATCGGCATCACGCACTTAACGATTAAAGCAGTCGTTAAGAAATGCTGGCAAGGATCACCACACTTGCCACCGACGCGAGGATAGGTGCTGAGAATCCGATTACATCAGTGCCAGGAGGACCGCCGGATTCCACCCGCATCGCGACCGGCCAACTACCGTAGCGATGCGGTCGAGAGAATCCCTTCCGGGTCCCCCGCATCTTTGGTCCACTCACAGAAGCGGCGGTAGGCGTGATCGACCCACCGGTACTGGTGGGCCGCCGCGGCAGGCATTTAGTCGGACACAATCTTAAAGGCAGGGATTTCAGTCCTTCCCAAGGTGGCCTGGTTCGTGGAACACTCATCAGGATCGTGATGAATAGTTTGCGTTAACCGAGACTGCCGCGTCTTCATGCACCGGTGTGTGCGTCGATGGCCGGCGGCGAGCCTGCCCAGCTTGACCGTAAGAGAAAGGATGAGTCATCTCGATGCACTACGTGCGCGCACTCGACGACGACAAATTGGTAGACACCGGCTTTCCAGGCTACCGCGCGCAATTCATCTCATCACTGGAAAGTGCATTGATGATCGCCAGCCACATTGAAGAGGGCGGCTGTGGTCCCGGACTGCATTATCACCGCAGCGACCAACTCTACTACCTACTGAACGGGTCGATGAACGTCCAACTCGGACACGACATCCAGCGCATCACCGCCGGCACGTTCGTGTTCATCCCGGCGGGCCTGGCCCACCGCAACTGGAACGACGGGCCCGGCCCAGAAACCCATTTCGAAATGATCATCCCCGCCCCCGCGCCGACAGCCCCAATAGCGCTGATGGTCGAAAGCCCCGACCATGTGCCCGCCACCGACCGTACCGACCGGCCCGGTTATATCCGTCGCAACGCTGATGAGCTCAGCCAGATCCTGCCCGGCCTGCGTATGAGCACGCTGACCGGCCCCGGCATGGGCTGCGATCACGCGGTGGTCAACTACATGGAACTCGAGCCAGGAAGCGCCGGCCGCAAACTTCACATCCACCGCTTCGACCAGTACTACCTCGTGCTTGAGGGCGAGCTCACCGTCGAAGTGGCCCTACAAACCCACTTCGTGCGCCCCCACACCCTGGTCGTGCTGCCCGCCGGAGTGCCCCACCACCAATACAACAGCGGCACTACGACCGAAAAACACCTCGCCGTGCACACTCCGCCACCGGAACCGGCCAAACCGTGGGACCACGGCGTGCACTTCCACGCCAACGGCGACGACCATACCGGCCCTCAAACCATTTTCGAGCCCGTCAACCTCGCCTCGCACTAGCGATCCGAGAAAGAAAAACCCACCATGAGCACCCCCATCTACACCGACGTACTTGTCGTCGGCGCCGGAGTTACCGGCCTGACATCTGCGGCGTTACTTGCGCGCCAAGGTATTCCGGCTGTGACTATAAGCAAGTACCCCAGCACCGCAAATACACCTCGGGCGCACATCACCAACCAACGGACCCTAGAAGTGCTGCGGGACCTGGGCATTGAAGACCGCGTCTACCAAGACGGGCTGCCAATGACAGTGGTACCCAACACTACTTGGGTCACCTCGCTCGCCGGTCGCGAATTGGCTCGACGACGTTCCTGGGGCACGCACGTGGACCGTCAGGCCGACTACCAAGCGTCCAGCCCATGCTCGATGGTCAACATCGGCCAGCATCTCCTGGAACCGATCATCCATCGGCGAGCTGTCGAACTCGGCGCTGACATACGATTTTTGAACGAGCTAGTGGAGATCGCCCAGGATGATTCCGGAGTGACCGCAACGGTGCGCTATCGCCCAACTGGGGATGTGCACCAGATCAGAGCCAAGTATGTCGTCGGCGCCGACGGTGGTCGATCGCTGATCGCCGATCAGCTCAATTTTAGATTCGAGGGTGAGACGAATTTGGGATATGCCCTCAATGCATGGTTCGAAGCAGATCTGAGCAAATTCGTCGCCCACCGGCCAGGCGTGCTGTACTGGACGAGCTATCCCGGGCGCGACGACCTGTTCGGGTCAGGCACATTCCTGGCGGTGCGACCGTGGAACGAGTGGGTCATCCAATTCAGCTACGACCCCGCAAGCGAGAACCTGGACACCTCCGAAGAGCTCATTTTGCCCCGGATCCGCTTGGCAATCGGTGATGACACTGTGCCGGTCGAGATAAAGGCCATGACCAAGTGGGAGGTCAATCATGTTGTGGCACAAGACTATCGGGTAGGAAGAGTATTCCTTGCCGGAGACGCGGCCCACCGTCATCCCCCCGCAAACGGCCTCGGCTCGAACACCTCCATCCAAGACGCCTACAACCTCACATGGAAACTGGCCTTGGTGCTTCGCGGCAAAGCCGATCCGTCGTTGTTGGATACCTACAGCAGCGAACGTCAACCCGTTGGACGCCGGATCATCGATCGGGCCATCGAATCAGTGGGCCTAGCAGGCGATATCTTGCGCGCGATGGGCATCGAACGCGGCCAGGACGAGCAGCAAGGTTGGGCCGCCCTTGACCGCTTGTTCTTGCCGACTACCGACGGCGAGTTTCGACGTCAAGAGCTGGACCGGCAGTTGGAGCGGTTCGACTACGGCGTGAACTGCCATGGCGTCGAGATGGGTCAACGCTACGAAACAGGGGCGCTCGTCGATGACGGAACCCCTTGGCCCCCATACCGACAAGACCCACAATTGTTCTACCAGCCGACCACGCACCCGGGCGCGTACCTTCCGCACGTCTGGCTCGAACATCGAGGCGCCCTGGTGAGCAGCCTGGACGTGGTTCCTGAAGACTCCTGGGCGTTGCTCACCGGCGTCGACGGTGAGAGCTGGCGCGGGGCAGCCAAACAGGTCGCTGATGAACTCGGTGTCGAACTTGTCAGCTGCGCTATCGGACGCGGGCTCGACTACGCCGACGTCTACGGCGACTGGACAGCGACTCGTGAGATTACTGATCGCGGATGCCTATTGGTCCGTCCCGACAGGCACATCGCCTGGCGCAAGGTGGACACCTCGAGTGAACCGGTCACCGAGCTGCGCGATGCGCTGCGTCGCATTCTGCACCCGTCGACGTAGGAAACTCCTTGTCCATGCCTTTCACCGGCCGCACCGCTGTCATATCAGGCGGCAGCCGCGGTATCGGTCTCGAGATCGCTTCCGCACTCGGCTCCCGGGGAGCAAACATCGTGCTGCTGGCCAAGACTGCCGAACCGACTCCGAAGTTGCCGGGCACGATTCACACCGCTGTCGCGGAAATCGAACGCCGCGGCGGCACGGCGGTCGCGGTTTGCGGGGATGTTCGCCACCAGCAGGATGTGAGGCGGGCAGTCGACGTGGCCGTCAATCATTTTGGCGGAATCGACATGTGCATCAACAACGCCAGCGCGCTCAATCTCAGCTCCACGACCGACTTGGAATTGAGCAAGTTCGACCTGATGATCGACGTGAACATCCGCGGCACATTTGCCCTTACACAAGCATGTCTGCCCTACCTCAAGACATCACCGTGCGCGCACATCCTGACGCTGTCACCGCCGATTAATCTGAGTCCGAAATGGCTAGGCGCACACCCGGCTTACACGCTAAGTAAGTACGGCATGAGCACCCTTGCGCTTGGCTTCGCCGAAGAGCTGCGGGCATTTGATATTGCCAGCAACTGCCTGTGGCCCGAAACAACGATTGCCACAGCGGCGGTCAACAATGTCCTTGGCGGTGAACAAGCGATGCAGCGAGCGCGCCAACCGGCGATCATGGCCGACGCCGCTTGCCTGATCTTGCAAACCCCCCCGTCCCAGCTAAGCGGCCAATGCCTCATCGACGCTGACGTCCTCACCAATGCAGGTGTCTCCGACCTGAGTCGCTACGGCGGCCAACCACCATTGCAACTCGACATATTCGTCGATGCCCGCTCCGAATGAGGTGATGAATACTATGCGTCTGGCCACATATCTGCCCGGGACTACCGAACGCCCCGCAGTCGTCGTCGGCACACGATTGTGCCCTCTCGACCACGCGGTCGACCATGCCGGCATCGCTGCCAGTGTCGACCCGGGATCCGTTCGGCGGCTTTTGGCTACCAGCGGCCGGCCCGATTGGGGCGCTATCGTCGACAGCGCCCAACAAATCGTTGCTGCTGACCCTTCGGCCTTTCCCCGCATCGACTCGGTCGCGCTGCTGCCACCGGTCCCGGATCCGCAAAAGATTTTGTGCTTGGCCCTGAACTCCAAAGACCACTGCGCAGAAGTCGGCTTGCCGGAGCCCGCCATACCGTGGTTTTTCCCAAAGTGGACCACATCACTTACCGGGCATCGCGCCACGGTGCACCCCGCTCCGGCAATCACCCAGCTCGACTGGGAAGGTGAAATCGCCGTCGTCATCGGCAGTATCGCAAAATGCGTTCCAGCCGAGCGCGCTTTGGAGCACGTCGCGGGGCTGACGATTGTCAACGACCTGAGCGCACGCAATCTCATCCACGGAATTGAGACGATCGCGGTAACCAAGGCCGGCGACGGCCAGGCTCCATGTGGCCCCGCCCTGGTGACCCTAGACGAGGTTGGTGACCTCAACGACCTTCATTACCGGACACTGGTCAACGGAATCGTCAAGCAGGACGGTTCAACCAGCGACTACATCTTCGGTATCGAAGACGCCATCGCCTCCATCTCTCGCGTGATCACGCTGGTTCCCGGCGACATCATCTCGATGGGCACCCTTCCCGGCGTGGGGCTTAGCCGCTCACCGCAAGAGTTTCTGAATGAAGGTGATGTCATCGACATCGAGGTCGACGGTATAGGCACGTTGCGAACAACGATCGGTTCTCCCAGCGCGACACCGCAGCTTGGTCCATTGGCAGGCAGGGCCCACTCAACGACGGTGGACACATCCGCGGTGGACGGATCGCATGCAGCCCTCAAGTGACAACCGCGACGAACGCTCACTTAGCTACCACGGCTATCGCCCTCGCCCCCAACAACTGCCACTTCACCGCGGCGTGGTCGACTTCACCGACGAGGACGGTGTCAAGCAAGTCGCGGCGTTGATTGGAGACGCCGAGCTGCCCCCGGTCGAAACCGCCGCGCAGCCGTTCGTCGGTGTTACCACTGACGGACTGCCCGTATATGGCCTCGACGCCGGAGGTGATGGGTTCAACCCTGCACCGGCAATCAATGCCGCGAGCGCCTATCTGCGTGCGCTGGATACCGGCCAACGGAAGGCGGCGACGCTGCCCCTGGATGCTCCGGAAATACGGATGTGGTCCAACGCCTTCCTCACGTTCCCCGAACATGGATTGCTGTTGCAGGAGCTGTCCACCGAGCAGCGCCTCCGCGCGCTGGCCGTCATCGAGGCAACATTGAGCGCGCGGGGATTTGCACAAATGCGCGAGGCCATGCGGCTCAACGCGCAGCTGGGCCATTTCGTCCAAAACTACGAAGACACTCTGACCGAATGGTGTTACTGGTTCACCATTTTCGGAGATCCCCAAGCAGGCCAAGCATGGGGATGGCAATTGGCCGGCCACCACATCGACCTGCACGCGGTGATCGTCGACGGTCACTTGGTCGTCACGCCGGCGTTTCTTGGCTGTGAGTTCGAGGCGCACACCATCTTCCACGATCACCGGCACGCCGCCCTGACGCTCATGGACGGCCTGGGGCCTCATCGGCAAGGCAAGGCCTTGCTTCATGGGTCAATGCTTAGCGCCGAACTACCGGCCGCGCTGGCGGGGATGGTAGACGGCCGCCACCGCGCCGGAGCCGGCCGCGACAACTTAATACTGCCCTATGCGGGGGTTCGCGGCGACGCTATGAGCTCTGGCGAACGCGAACTACTCCGTCGGCTCCTGAACGTGTACGTCACTAGTTTGCCGACCGGCGGACCGCGCGAATCACGAATCCGATCGATCGAGAACCACCTCGACGAAACATATCTGGCGTGGATCGGGCGCTGGGATGAGAAGTCGCCGTTTTACTATCGCGTACACAGTCCTGTCGTGCTCATCGAATACGATAACCATCCAGGAATATTCCTTGACAATGATGAGCCCGAACCGTTCCACGTGCACACGATTGTCCGAACGCCCAACGGCGGTGACTACGCAAAGAACCTGTTACGCAACCACTACCACCGCCACCATGGAGAGTCATGACCACGACATCCCGTAAAGCCCCACCCTGGCTGTCGTCGTACGGCGATGGCGTGCCCACCAGCATTACTCCGCCACACGACACCATGCTCGACGTCTTCAATTCGTGTGTGGCGCACGCACCTGACCAGACGGCCATCAGGTATTTCGACGGGCGGCTGACGTGGGCAGAACTTGATGAGGCTGCCGATGCACTGGCATCGGCCCTGCTCGCCTGCGGATTCGCACTAGGCGATCGCGTGGCGCTGTACGTCCAAAACAATCCATCGTTCATCATCGGCCTTATCGCGGCATGGAAATCCGGCGGCATCCCGGTCGCCGTCAACCCGATGAACAAGGCACGTGAACTCACCAATATCCTGACCGATAGCGGTGCGACAGCCATCATATGTCTTGACACGCTGTGGCATTCGACTGTGCAGGCAATCATCGCGAGCGGTGCGGAACCTCAGCTACGAACAGTCATCACGTGCTCAGCTAGTGACTTTCAGTCACGAAACGACAAACGCGTGATGGAGCCGATCGACGATCTACCGATACAGGCAACCCTTCGGCTCACGCATTTGCTGACCGATTACCGCAGCGCCACACCGCGCGGGCCGCAGCCGAGTCCGGATGACCCAGCTGTGCTGACCTATACGTCCGGAACCACTGGCGTGCCGAAAGCGGCGATCAACACACATCGCGCAATGTCGTTTAACTCCTATACATTTCGCGAGTGGTTAGGCCTGTCGTCCGAGGACAGCATCCTGGGAATCGCACCGCTGTTTCATATAACCGGTCTCGTCGGCAACATTGGTGCGGCGCTGGCCGCCCCGTGTCCGCTCGTGCTCACCCACCGCTTCGAGCCGAACGTCACGCTAGAAGCGCTCCGAGAGCATCGCCCCACCTTCACAGTGGCCGCGATCACCGCCTTTACCGCCCTGCTCTCACACTCCGAGGATCCAGCGGCGGACTTCGAACCATTGCGTGCGATCTACTCCGGCGGCGCCCCGGTGTCCCCCTCGCTCGCCGACGATTTCAGGCGCCGCACCGGCCGCCAGATCCACAATATTTATGGGCTGACTGAGACAACATCAGTGTGTCACGCGACGCCCCTGGGTGCCGCGGCGCCAGTTGATCCGCGTACCGGCGCCCTGTCTATTGGATTGCCCGTCTTCAACACCCTGTCGCGCGTGCTTGATGACCACGGAAACGAACTACCCGCAGGGCAATTGGGAGAGATCACGATAAAGGGGCCACAGGTCGTGCCCGGCTACTGGAACAATCCAGCCCAGTCCGCGCAAACCATCGTTGACGGGGAACTCAGGACCGGTGACATCGGCTTCACCGACAACGAGGGCTGGTTCTATGTCGTCGACCGCAAGAAAGACATGATCAACGCTTCAGGATACAAAGTATGGCCACGCGAAGTCGAAGACGTCCTCTACACCCACCCGGCCGTGCACGAAGCCGCCGTTGTCGGCGTGCCCGATCCCTACCGCGGTGAAAACGTGAAGGCATACGTGTCATTGAAAGAAGGTGCGACCTGCTCGGCCGATGACCTGATCAGCTTCTGCAAGCAAAACATGGCTGCATACAAGTACCCGCGCGAAATCGAAATCGTTGACGACCTTCCAAAAACCAACACCGGCAAGATACTTCGGCGCAGCCTACGTGAGCCCGATGCCAACCGCTAACGTTCACCGCGGTGCCCTCAGGTCAAGCAGTGTACGACAGATCGAACCGTCTTCATGAATTGCCCAATTAGGGGGGTGACGTCGGTCGCGCGATAGGCGACTGCAAGTGACACCGTGATCTCAGGCGTCGTAAGAAGCGGTCGAAACGTTGCCCCTTTGAATGCGTAATGCCTCAGCGAGTCGGGCATCAGCGCGACTCCCATATTGCCTGCGACGAGCGCCACCATTGCGGCTGTATCGGAGACCGTTTGGCGGATCTTGGGTATAAAGCCGGCCGAGTGGCAGGCGTTGAACATAATCGCGTACATCGTGGCGGGCGGATCGCTGGGCAGCGAGATGAACCATTCATCGCGTAGATCTCTCAACTCGATGTGGCGCTCGCTGGCCTTAGGATGCGAATCGGCGAGCATGACCACTACGGGTTCTTCTCGTATCGTTTCCACGGCCAACCCCTGCACCGACAGTGGCCCACGAAGTACGCCCACGTCCAACCGGCCATTGAGTAACTGCTCGACCTGCGCCGGGGTGGTCAAGTCGCCTTGGACATCAAGGGTGACATCGGGATACTCGGCGGCATACGTGCGGACCAACGACGGCAGTAACTCATGGGCCCCCGAACTGGTGAATCCGACGGATAAATGCCCCAAATGACCACGCGCGGCCTTGCGACTGGCCTCGACGGCTTCATCAATAAGACACTGCACGCGCGCGACCCGCTCGTAGAGCACCTCCCCTGCGCAAGTCAACGCCACTGTTCGCGTGGTACGGGTAAACAGCTCCACGCCAATTTCACGTTCCAGTCGGCGGATCTGCTGGGACACCGGCGACTGCGCCATATTGAGACGCGTTGCGGCGCGAGTGAAGTTGCGCTCCTCGGCGACCGCCAGGAAGGAACGCATCTGTCGTAGCTCCATCGGATCTCCCTCAGCCCGCCATTCATTCAGTCGATTCTCGTCTTAATCGGGTGGATTTTAGTCTTTCACAAAAATGTCCGGCGCGTGGAACACTCATCAGATCGGTGATGAGTAGTTTGCAAAACTGGCGCAGATGCCTTGCTGCTTGCCGTGTCACGAGTCAAGTCTGTGGGGTAGACGGGTCCTGAGCCCGGCCTCAATGAAAGGGTGAGTCATTAGATGCACTACGTGCGCGCATTCAACGACGAGAAGTCAGTAGCTACCGGCTTTCCGGGCCACCGCGCGCAGTTCTTGTCCTCGTTAGAAAGCGCACTGGTAATCGCCGGCCACCTCGACGAAGGGGGCTGCGGTCCCGGACTGCACTACCACCGCAGCGACCAGCTCTATTACGTGCTCGCAGGGTCGATGGATGTCCAACTCGGACACCAGGTGCACCGCATCACCGCGGGCGCGTTCGTGTTCATCCCGGCGGGTCTGGCCCACCGCAATTGGAACGATGGACCCGGCGCGGAAACCCATTTCGAAATGATCATCCCCGCACCGGCGCCGGCGACCGCTACGACCTTGTTCGTCGACACCCCGGATGATGTGCCCGCCGCCGACCGTACCGACCGGCCCGGTTACATCCGCGGCACCGCTGACGAGCTCAGCCAGGTTCTGCCCGGGCTGCGTATGACCACGCTGACCGCCCCTGCCATGGGGTGCGACCATGCAGTGGTCAACTATATGGAGCTCGCTGCTGGCGGGGCTGGACCGAACACGCACATCCACGGCTTTGACCAGTACTACCTCGTGCTCGAGGGAGAGCTCACCGTCGAAGTAGCCCTGCAAACGCACGTGGTGGGACCCCACACCCTGGTCGTGCTGCCCGCCGGGGTCCCCCACCGCCAGTACAACAACGGCTCCACGACCGAAAAACACCTCGCGGTGTTGGCCCCACCACCAGAACCGATCAAACCGTGGGACCGCGGCGTGGAGTTCCGCGCCAACGGTGACGATCACACCGGTCCACAAACCATCTTTGAACCCCTCGATCTCGCCTCGTCCTAGCGATTTCGAGACGGAAAACCACACCATGATCACCGCCATTCGCACCAACACCGCGATCATCGCTCCAATCAATACGTGGTGACGTGATGGCAAGATCCACGTCGGGCGAAGGTGTGCTGGAGAGAGCCGTGCGGATTCTCGAAGTCTTCGACGGCGATACTGCTATGGCCTCCGTTACCGACATCGCGACGAAGGCTGGGTTGCCGCTGTCCACGGCATCACGGTTGGTCGATGAGCTCATCGGCCACGGTTTGCTACGGCGCGATCACCAGCGGCGGGTGCATATCGGGATTCGCTTGTGGGAGCTCGGCTGCCGCGCCTCACTGACCCACGACTTATTGGACGCCGCGATGCCGTCACTGCAGCAGTTACATTCGGCCATCGGCCACCATGTGCAGATCGGCATCCTGGAGACCCACGAAGTTCTGTTCATTGAACGACTCAGCGCCCCTGGTGGAGTGCGTAACTTGGCGCGCGTGGGCGGCCGGCTTCCTTTACACGCCTCGGCATCCGGATTGGTGTTGTTGGCATATGCACCGACGGAGCTTCAGCACCGGATTGTCAATAGACCGCTGCCGCGCCTTGCCGACCAAACTGTCACCGACCCCAAGCTTTTGTGTGTGATCTTGGCGGAAATTCGTCGCATCGGTTACGCGGCCTGCCCTGCGTCGGTCAACGCCGAGGCGACAGGATTCGCTGTGCCCATCAAAGACGCCGCAGGCACTGTGATCGCAGCACTTTCGGTGGTGGTGCCTCGAGGTACCCCTGCAAGCCGCTGCATTCCGGCCCTCCTGGCCGCGGCGGACCGTATCCGAGGTGCTATCACCCGACCGGCCGTTGCCGCAGTCGCCGTGGACACAAACGGTTCGGCAAGACTCGGCGCTCACAGGTCCTTCCCGATAGGCACAGCTGCTCATGCTAGAACCGGAAGACCGGATGACGCCGCCGTTGGGGGCGAGACCGAGCCGGGCGGCATGCGCTGCGTGAAATGAACGCCCGAGACCCTGAGTCGGCGGCAGGCGCCTGCGCTGACGTATTTACCACCATCAAGAACATGAGGAATAGTTGGTGTGCTACGCGCCGGGCGTGATCCGGCCGCCGTTAAGACCGTCGCTTGACTGCATTCCCAACATTGACATCGACCTCCGCCCCACGGCGGAAGTCCTTGTTACGGCGGAAATATCACTTATGCGATGAACTGGTTGGCCTTTGGGTTACCGCGGTCGGCACGAATTCCCGCGCTGCATCCGACGCGCTGATACTCGCGGTTGCCCCAGTTGCTGGTAGATCAGACCTCCTGAACCGTTTGACGCATTCCGTAGGCGGCCGGCGAGATATGCATTTGATGGCGAAAGAAGCGGCCGAAGTTGGCGGCGTCGGTGAAGCCGAGGTGGGCACCGACGGCATGCGCGTTCCATTGGGCGTGGACGAGGAGGCGACACGCCTCGAGCAACCGTCGCTCATTGATGACCTCACGTGCTGCCTTGCCAGTGGCAGCCCGTACAGCGCGGGTGAGGGTGCGCACCGAGCAGCCAAGTAAACGCGCGTACTCGTCGGCGCGGTGGAGCTCGCGGAAGTGCAGCTCCAGGGCGTCGAGGAACTGTTCATAAACGGCGAGGCGGCTGGTGCTGCTGAGCGGCAACGCCGGGCCGGGTCGGCTAGCTGGTAAAGCCGGTCCTGCGGCGAGGTTCAGGTTTGAGACACGCGGGGAGTGCGCGAGGCGCAACAGCAAGGCTTCGAGGAGACTGCGTCGCAGCGCGTGCTGCGGTCCAAGCGGTCGGCGGCCCAACGCGCGGTGTTCATCGAGAAGCTGGAGCGCGGTCTGCTCTAGCCACGGGCCGTCGTCGGCATGTGGCGTCCAGACCACCGTGGACTCGTGTGCGGTGGCCGGGGTCAGCTGACGGGCGGTTTCGGGGGAGAGCACCTGCGGCTCGAAAAGGATGAACAGGCCTCGCGCCGTGCTGGGGTCGTGCCAGCACTGCACATGTCCAGGGCGCACCCACAGCCACTGACCGGGCGTGACGATGCGCGTGACGTGATCAACGTCGTGCCGCAGTACGCCCTGTGTGACCAGGATGAGGTAGTGGAAGGTGGCCCGACCCGGATGCGGCGGATTCCACGGCCAGTCGTCGTGGTCAGTATAGAAGTCCTCGAGGGTGGTCACTTCCAGGCCGTATGGCGTGCCGACCGGCGGCTGGAAGCCGTACATCGGTATAGAGCCTGCGTGGCCGCGTGCCACGGAATGCGGACGCGAGGAGGCGCGCGGCGCAAAAACCTCATGGTGTCGTCTAATGACCATAATGTGTCCGCAGATTACCATCCGACATAACGGTCACGCGGAAACCATGGTGGGGACGACTCGAATGCCGACATCGACCGAGGAGCACACCAACCATGAACGGAACAACGCTGCAGAAGGCCGCGGCCGACTGCGCCAAGCAACTACCCGAAAGTGTCTTGGAGCATCCCTTCGGCCCCGACTGGGAGGTGTTCAAAGTCGGTGGCAAGGTCTTCATGTTGATGACCGAGGTTCCTGGACGTCCCGTCGTGATCCTGAAGGCGGATCCCGCCGAGGGCGAGGCCCTGCGGCAGCAGAACGCGAACATCACGGCCGGCTACCACATGAACAAGAAGCACTGGATCACGCTGGATAGCGGCAGGGCAGTCGACAAGAAGCTTGTTGAGGAACTCGTGACCGAGTCCTACCGTCTCGTGGTCAGCCGTCTCCCGAAGGCCCAACAGCCTGTCGACCCGCAAACTTACGGCCGCAGCGCCTGACCTCGTCATGTCGCTGAATGGCGAGAAGCTACACGAGACGGCGCGTAGCACGGCCCTCGCGTTGCCCGGGGTCAGCCACGGGCGCCCCTTCACTGAGCAGCTGGATGTCTACAAAGTGGCGGGCAAGGTCTTCCTGATCGTCACCGACGAACCGGACGACCCGGCTGTCACACTGAAGGCGGAACCCGAACACGGGCGACAGCTACAGAAGCAGCACAACTCGATCACCCCCGGCCGCTATCTCAACAAACGACACTGGATCTCCGTGAGAGCCGGCCGAGGCGTCACGGCGGACCTGGTCGCAGACCTCGTCGCCCACTCGTACCACCTCGTCCTGGAGACGGTTCCGCACAACCGACGTCCCGGATGACCACCGCCCCGTTGATGGGGACCACACCCGCCGCGATCGACCTAGGAGGCAACGTGGAAGAACCGACCACCGGTCAGCAACGTCGCACGTTCAGCGAGCGCGCAGGCACGGGCAACCACAATGACCGGGCGCGCACGATGCGGGCCATCGTGCTCTCAGAGCCCGGCGGCTCAGAGAAGCTCGTCGTCAAGGACGTGCCGCTGCCCGAAGTCAAACCCGGATGGGTGCGCATCAGAGTCAAGTCGTTCGGAATCAACGAATCCGAGGTGACCACCCGCAAAGGGTTGTCCAGTCCGGATGTCACCTTGCCGCGCGTTCCCGGGATCGAATGCGTCGGCCTGATCGACGAAGCACCCCGGGACAGCGATCTCAAGCCGGGCCAACAAGTAGCCACCATGATGGGCGGGATGGGACGCTCCTTTGACGGGGCATACGCCCAATACACGCTGGTTCCAGTCAGCCAAGTCATTCCATTCGACTCGACGCTGCCGTGGGAAATCCTTGGGGCGCTGCCGGAGATGTCACAAACTGCCTACGGATCCCTGAATACTGGGCTCGACCTTCACGCGGGACAGACCCTACTGATCCGCGGTGGAACATCAACGGTCGGGCTGACCGCGGCCGCCATGGCGAAGGAACTTGGCGCCACCGTGATCTCCACCACCCGCCGCACCGAGCGCACACAGATATTGCGCACACTCGGCGTCGACCACCCGATCATCGATGATGGGCACATCTCTGGAATCGTGCAGAAAATCTGCCCGAACGGTGTCGACGCGGCGCTGGAATTGGTCGGCACCCGCGATCTCGCGGACACACTGCGGTCGGTACGCGTCCACGGCACGGTCTGCTTCACCGGTGCACTGTCCGACGCATGGACTGTCAAAGACTTCAGCCCTCTCGGGTACATCCCGAACGGCGTCCGGCTGACGGCCTACGGCGGCGCGGCCACCGACCTGCCCGCCGAAGCATTCCAGCGCCAACTCCAGGCCATCGCTGACCACCGACTCAAAATCATCATCGCCAAGACCTACCACGGCCTTGAAAGCGTGCGAGAAGCCCAGACCCACCTGGAATCCGGCACGACACCAGGCAAGCATGTGGTGGTACTCGACTGAGACCCAAGTGACCCAGTTGGGGAAGTTTTGGCGCTGCAACTCGCTGATCAACTATCGTCCGCAGCCACGCTTTTCCATTCAATAGCTTCGAGCGTGACGGTGCGGCTGCGGCCTGCACGCCCGTGTCATCGACTGCCCCCACAGACGGCAACCGAACCGCGCCTTCGATACTGAGGGTTCCTCGAGCGACAAGGCGATGAGCAACAACAGCGGCCTCGAGAGGTCGGTTCGGCCACGAGGTGCGAGGGATCTGATATCTGATTGTGCCCGAATCCTTTTCATCGTTTGGAGCCGCCCGGCAGCTCCTGGACATGAGACAATTCTTGGTTTGCGCTCTGCGTGTGTGGGAGCTATTGGCCGCGTCGTGGGCAGCATGAAGCCAGCGGTGGCATTACCCGTCAGAGGTGCGCTGGGAGGCCAGGCTTCGTGAAATGCCCTGTGCTGCCACGTTCAGCGCAGCTAGCAGCCGCGTTCGATTTCCTTTGAGCGAAGGCACGACGAAACCCAGCGCAGCAACAACATCGTCGCCGCGCAAGACTGGAACGGCCACCGAGCACGCCCCAAGGGCCATTTCCTCATTAGTAGTTGCGTTCCCGTCGCGCCGCACGCGGTCAAGTTGAGCAGTCAGTACCCCGCGGTGAGTGATCGTATGCGGAGTGACGCGCGTCAGGTGTCTCAAGACATCTTCTTGAACATTCGGGGGCGCATGCGCCAGCAGAACCTTGCCCACGCCCGTTGCATGTAATGGAAGACGGCTTCCAATGGTGCTGACTACCGGCACCGAGGAGTGGCCTGCAAGCCGGTCCAGGTAGAGCGCCTTGTCACCGTCGCGGGCTGCGATGTGCACGGTGGCAAGAGTCGCCCCGTACAGGTCATGCAGAAATGGTGACGCTACCTCACGCAGGTCGGTCTGCACGGGGGCTAAAAGTCCGATATCCCAGAGCCGCCGGCCAACGACGTAGTCGCCGGTCGGGCGGCGCACCACGGCACCCCACGCTTCGAGCTCCTTGACCAGACGGTGCGCAGTTGACAGCGGAACGTCTGCGCGTCCTGCCATTTCGGTGAGTGAAAGCCGCCGATGCCTGGAATCGAATGCGCCGAGCAGTGCGAGCACCCGTGACGTCACCGTGACAGCGGGTCGTGAAGTATTGCCCGCCACGTGCTACCTCCGCACACCAGCCCCATCGCCCCGTTCTTCCGCTGAACGGAAGTCTAACCTCGCCTGATCCCCGACCGCACATTTATGGTCCTGTTCCATGCACACTGTGGCGCTACCGCCCGGCATGGCTTCTCAGCGTGAGATCTCTGCCGAAATCAGCGAACTCGCCGCGCATTGGGAACGCAACGGCAGCGCCGATACTCAGCCGCGTATCGACTACCCTCCGTATCGAAGCAGCAGGCTGCGCCACCCTAAGGCGGGTTTGCAGGAGGTGAACCCCGAGGAGGCGGAGCGCTGGGCACCCTGTTTTGGAGAGCAGGACGTCTCACCGCTTGACGCCGATCTCACCGCCGGCCACGCAGGCGAGCCCATCGGTGAACGGATCATCGTCACAGGACGAGTAGTCGACGACCAGGGCCGTCCACTGACCGGACAGCTGGTCGAAATATGGCAGGCGAATGCCGCCGGTCGCTACAGCCACGCAAGAGACCAACACCCCGCCCCGCTAGATGCCAATTTCACCGGTAAGGGCCGATGCCTGACCGGGCGCGACGGAACATATCGCTTCCTCACGGTCAAGCCAGGCCCGTATCCCTGGCGCAATCACCACAATGCGTGGCGCCCTGCGCACATCCATTTCTCACTCTTCGGACGCCAACTCAACCAGCGGCTCGTCACACAGATGTACTTCCCGGGCGATCCGCTGCTCACGCTGGACCCTGTCGCCCAGTCCATCCGCGACCCCGCCGCACGCGAGCGGCTCATCGCACACTACGACCACGACACCTCGGAACCCGAGTTCGCGACGGCATACCACTGGGACATAGTGCTGGCCGGAAGTCGACGGACCTGGATGGAAAACCGCGCCACTGATGGCTAGCCACGCGCCGACCCCAGGGCAGACCGTAGGCCCGTTTTTCCACTGCGGGCTGGTGTTCCCAGGCGATAACCGACTGGTCACACCCGGACGGCCAGCGGCAGTCCGGCTGCACGGAGTCGTCTACGACGGCGCCGGCGAGCCTATACCCGATGCACTGATCGAGCTGTGCCAAGCGGACAGCGCGGGAAGCGTTGTGTCGCAACCGGGGTCGCTGCATCGAGACGGGTGGACGTTTACCGGCTGGGGTCGCTGTGCTACCGACGCCAGCGGTCATTACACCTTCACCACCGTCGCACCTGGCGCCATCACTGCCGGGCGACCGCCATTTTTCGCGCTCACTGTTTTCGCCCGCGGCCTGCTGGACAGGCTCTTCACCCGCGCGTACCTGCCCAACAGTAATCTCGATACCGATGCGCTGCTGCGCAATTTGAGTCAAGAGCGTCGACACACCCTCATCGCCGCCGCAGAGCCCGATGGGTATCGGTTCGACATTCGTTTGCAGGGCGACAGAGAAACCGTCTTCCTCAGGTTCACCGACAGATGACAAATCTGCTGTGGCCGGGTGATCACCGCGCGGGAAGCCTCATGACGGATTCCGCGATGCTCGACGCCATGGTCGCCGTCGAAACGGCATGGTTGCATGCGCTGTCCGCGCATGGTCTCGTACCCAAGGAACTGCACGAGATCGACTTGCGCGGGCTGCTTTCCGCCGACACCTCCGCTCAACTCGCCGACCGTGCTGAGGCCGCCGGCAACCCCGTAGTTGAGCTGGTCGCGTTGCTACGCGAACGCGCACCCGAGCACGCACGCCGCTGGATTCACCGCGGGCTGACCAGCCAAGATGTCATCGATACCGCGCTGAGTATGTTGATCCGCGCCGCCGTCGACGAGTTGCTGGGCCAGCTGCTGCAACAAATCTCGACTTTGGCCGCACTGGCTGAGACCCATCGGCGCACGCCGATGGTCGCGCGAACCCTTACGCAGCATGCGATTCCGATCACCTTTGGCGTGAAGGTGTCCGTTTGGTTGGGTGTTATCGTTGATGGCTACGGCAAGTTGAACTCTGTCTCCACGCCGGTGCAGATTGGCGGCGCCGCCGGAACCCTCGCAGCCTCAACCGAATTAGCTAGGTTGCAAGGCACCCGGGGCGATGCTCCGACGATCTCCGTTGCTCTCGTGCATGATCTGGCTGACTCGGTGGGTTTGTCGTTCAGTCCGCCATGGCACACTGCACGATCGGCGGTAACCGACGCGGCCGACGCCCTCGTCGGCTGCAGCGACGCTTGGGGCCGCATCGCGACCGACGTTGTGACGCTGTCTCGGCCAGAAATCGGGGAAGTCACCGAATCAACGACTGTCGGACGCGGTGGGTCATCAACCATGCCGCAGAAGAGAAACCCTGTGCTGTCCATACTAATTCGTCGGGCAGCCATCACAGCTCCAGCACTGGCGGCAAGCCTGCACGCCTCAGCTGCGCTCGCCAACGACGAGCGGCCTGACGGGGCCTGGCACGCGGAGTGGGACACCATCAGAACCTTGGCGCGGCGCACGCTCGTCGCGGGATCGCAATGCACGGAGCTGCTGCGCGACATCCAGGTCCATCCGGTGCGGATGGCACAGCAGCTCGCCGATGACGCCGTGCTAGCAGAGCAGCGCAGCATTGCCCAGTTGGTGGGCGCGCCACCGTCACAAACGTATCTCGGCGCTGCAGAGGTGCTCATCGACGCAGCGATCAACCGCGCCACACATGTTTTGAGGGACAAGTCATGACCGTTCCCCGAATCGCGTTCAACCACTTGGCTGGATCGGCCCACTTGCCGCTGCTGGTTGTCGGCCCATCACTGGGTACTTCAGTGGCGGCATTGTGGACGCCGGCGGCGCGATTGGTCGGTGACACCCATTGCGTCGTCGGATGGGATCTGCCGGGGCACGGCGCCAGTCCCCCGCCGCGCGCCCCGTTCAGTGTGGGCGACCTGTCGCAGGCGGTTGCCGCCAGCGTCCAATTGGAATTTGGCGCCCCGTTTACCTACGCCGGCGTGTCCGTCGGGGGCGCGGTGGGACTGGACATGATGCTCAATCACCAGGGTTGCGTCTTGGCGGCGGCGTTGATCTGCACAGGCGCGGTTATTGGCTCAGCCGCCGACTGGCATGCTCGTGCTGAACGTGTCCGCGCAGACGGCACCGCCACATTGGTGCAACTGGCCCGACAACGTTGGTTCGCACCAGGGTTCGCCGAGTCCCAACCGCAGACAGCCGCTGGGTTACTTGATTCACTGTGCGAGGCCGATGACGAAGGTTACGCACTGCTTTGCGAGGCGCTTGCACAGTTCGATATGCGCGAACGCCTGACGAACATCCAGACGCCGGTATTGGCGGTCGCAGGTCGCCATGACGTCGCAACCCCCCCAAAGTCGTTACTGGAGATCAGCACTCGGGTCCGCGATGGCCGGTTCATCGAGCTGCCCTGCGCCGCACACCTGGCCCCGGCCGAAAGACCTCGGCGCATTGCTCAGCTCGTCGCATCGTTGACGGAGAGGGGCAGTCGTTGACCCAAAGTGACGGGCGTTTTGAACGCGGCAGCAAGGTCCGCCGAGAGGTACTCGGTGACGAGCACGTTGATCGCGCAAGGGCTGCGACCACGGATTTGACCGCTGACTTTCAACATATGATCACCGAATACGCATGGGGAGCCATTTGGGCCCGTCCCGGTCTGGATCGGCGGTCCCGATCGATCATCACGCTGACCGCGCTGATTGCCCGTGGGCACCACTCCGAGCTGGCCATGCATATCCGCGCGGCACTGCGCAACGGTCTATCACGCGATGAGATCAAGGAGATTCTGCTGCAGACCGCCATCTACTGCGGAGTCCCTGATGCCAACGCGGCTTTCCGTGTCGCCCAGGAGGTCTGCGCCGACCTTGACGATCGATATGCACCTGAAAGGTAAGACGTGACCACTAGGGCGACCGGTCCCGGTTACCATCTGCGCACGCAGGTCGCGATCATCGGCGCTGGGCCCGCTGGGTTGTTGCTGTCGCATCTACTCAGCGCTGAAGGCATCGAGTCGGTACTCATCGAAACCCGGTCTAAGGACTATGTGTTGTCCCGAATCCGCGCTGGCATCCTCGAACAATCGACAGTTGACCTGCTCGATGGTTGCGGGCTGAGCCACCGACTACGGCAAGAAGGTTTGGAACACAACGGAATTTATCTTCAATGGCCCGGCGAACGGCACCACCTCAACTTCGTCGACCTCGTCGGGCGAAGCGTATGGGTATACGGGCAGACCGAATTGACAAAGGACTTGGTCGTCGCTCGAGAAGCCGATGGTCAGCCGGTGTTCTACAACGTCGCCAACACGGTGCTGCATGACGTGGACACCGATGCACCGTATGTCACGTTTACCGAAGCACGCGGTGGGCTAATACGCGTTGATGCCGCGGTCATCGCTGGCTGCGATGGGTCGCACGGGCCGAGTCGCGCGACAGTGCCGAACAAGGTCCGCCGAACATGGGAGCATGTTTATCCCTACTCCTGGCTAGGCATTCTGGCCGCGGTGGCACCGTCAACGGACGATCTGATCTATGCCTGGCACCCCGAGGGATTCGCACTGCACTCCATGCGTTCGAAGACTGTGAGCCGGGTGTACCTACAGGTGCCCAACGACACCAATTTGAAGTCATGGTCCGATGAAAGGATCTGGGACGCACTCAAAACCAGACTGGGCCATGGAGAAGACGGGTGGGAACTCACCCCGGGTCCGATCACGAACAAGAGCGTCCTGCCCATGCGCAGCCGCGTACAAAGCCCGATGCGTTACGGTCGTCTGTTTTTGGCCGGCGACGCTGCTCACACGGTGCCGCCTACCGGCGCAAAGGGCCTCAACCTCGCGGTGGCCGATGTCGCGCTGTTGGCGCCTGCGCTCACCGCGCTGCTGCGCAAAGATGATCCGACGCTGGCCGACGCCTACAGTGAAACCACGCTGCGCCGAGTGTGGCGGTGCACGCATTTCTCGTGGTGGATGACCACCATGCTGCACGTCAACGACGTGGCAGCCGGGATGGATTCCTTCGATGCCCAACTACAGTTATCCCAATTAGCTTGGGTTACAACAAGTCCAGCGGGGTCAGCGGGCTTAGCAGAGAACTATGCGGGCATGCCGATCGGGTACTGAAGGCGTCAGGACCGAATCGCCAAGCGCAGGAGCGAACTACGTCCTCGGCGCTCGCCAAGGAGTTCCGCGACCTCACTCATGCGGATACCGTCTCGTCCAGCATTCCGAGTAACCCATGTCTTGCACGGATTCGACCGGAATCTCATACACCTCGTTACGTCGACGGCGACGAACGGGAAGCGCCCTGTTGGCCCGAACCGCGGTGCGGGCCGAGCATCGGTCCGCACCGGATGCCACTCCTGGGGCCAACCCCCCGTGGCACCAGCGCACGGGGGCGGGGATGCCGATCGGCCGAATCCTGTACGGCACAGTCGCTTCGCGCTCGAACCGGGCCGCTGGAAAAGACAGAAGCGCCAGCGACGGCAGGGCCGCGGTCGTTGCGGGTCAGTCCCACGGCGGCCTGTCAACCGGCGATCACCGTCGTTTCCTGGGGAGGTTTCCGACGAGATTCATCAGTCGCTGGGAACCCGTCGCGGCGAGCACCGCCTGTTCTATAGGCGCCTTGATTATCCGGTCAATGGGTGGACGCTCACCTGGTTGCCGGCTTTCCCGGCCCATACGCGGATTCAGGCTGCAGCGGATGGCCATCCCCAGCGCCAGTCGACGCATACAAACATTGTTGTGGTCGCACTGGACGATCTCGTGAGTTCGGCCATCGCGGATCTTGTTCGCATACTCCGGGTCGGCAAGCAGTTGACGTGCGATCATTACGGCGTCGGCGCGACCCTCAGAAATAGCGCGCGCCGCACTGCGGTGGCTATGGACACTTCCGATCATCAGCGGGCACGACACCGCTTCCCGGAAGATCTGCGCTTCGCCGTGCGCGACCGTCGGAGTGTCGGCATTACTCGCATCCATCGATTCGTAGTTGCCGTCGGTCAAGGCCACGTAATCCAGGCCCTCACGGTGCACGCGCTGCGCGATGGCCGCGAATCCCTCCGGCCCCTGACCACCCTCGACATGCTCGTTAGCGCTGATGCGCAAACCGATCGGGAACGAAGGGCCAGTCCGTTCGCGGATAAGGCGCACGATGTTCACCAGGATCCGGGCCCGGTTTTCCAGATCGCCGCCGTATTCGTCGGTTCGCCAGTTCGACCTCGGCGACAGAAACGACGCCAAAAAATAGCTCATCATCGCGGCGACCTCGACCCCGTCGAACCCAGCCCGCTGAGCACGGACCGCAGCCATGGCCGTGTCCTGCTCTATCTGATGAATCTCGTCGACGGTCGCCTCCCGCGGCACTGGGGTGACAACGTCGGTCGGCGAAATGATTCCCGTCGGTAACCGATCCCGTCTTATCACCACATTCTTCGGACTGGCGGCGATGAGCGGCCACTCCGGCGAAGACTTGGCCATTGTGCCGAAACCTGGCGTGAGTTCAGCAAAGATCGAGGTCCCGTGCACGTGGACCGTGTCCGTTAACCGTTTCAGATCGGACACGAAACGATCATCATCGAACCGGAGCAGCCCCTTGACCGCAGCTTCATCGTAGCCGCGGCGAGTGGCCACGGTACCTCCCAGGATCACCAGGCCGACGCCGCCCTTCGCGCGCTCAGCCAGGAACGCGAGCGATTGCTCACTTGGCCGCCCGTCGGGCAGCGATGCTAGCGCCGCCATCGGACTCATCACAATGCGGTTGGCGATCGTCACCGAGTTGATCGTGAGGGGGGAGAATAAGACCCCGCTCAGCTCAGCATCGTCAGGCACAAAGCCCTCCCATCATTGAGTGAACCCATCTGGAATAGGGGTGCTACTAAGGAATCTGGACGGTGAGCGGGCCGAGATCGCTGTTACGAGCGGCTAAGGTCGAACACGACCTGCCAGTAACGGCGCATCGCCTCACCCATCGGGGTCCCCCGCCCCACCTCGGTCAAACGCGCATCATGCGACGACGAGGGACGACCGTAACCGGTACCGGTGTCCAGCTCCGACGACGTAACAGTCATCCATCCCTCCGAATTTCGCTTACGCCGGCTCTCCGAATTTCGCTTACGCCGGCGCACCGACGAGGTTGGACTGCACGATGAAAATTCATCACACAATGCCCAACGTACGCCTAGCACTGATACCCGTCAATGATGTATTCGTCAGATGCGCTGAGCGCCTCCGTAAGCCGCACGGCCGAACCATTCCACGCGAGCTCGCCCACCCGTGAGACCGCCCGCACCGCAGCAGCCGCCAAACCGAGCAGAGCCAAGCGGCGAGATCCCCCAACGCTGGACATCGTGATCGTTAGCCAGCAGCCAGTCGTGCACAGCCACACGGATACGAGGTTCGCACCGCACACCCCTTGGACCGCGCGTCGCATACCGGCGTACAGATTCACGTAGCACGCTGCGTGCGCAGTCCCGACAATAGAAACCAAATCCCACCCGCTGCGGCCGCCGCGCTCAGCCGTCAGACATTCACCGCCACAAGATGATTCGTCATCACAGCAATCCGCCGTGGCGTCCGGCGTCATGCTCGCTGGCTCCCCCGCCAGATGTCCGCTAGCTTAGCGAATTTCCGGCAACAGCGGCGATGCCGAGACGAGCCGCAGCGCGCGCTTTCCACGCGTTGAACCATCATCAGAAATGACGTCGCGTCTCACGACGGTGGCAGAGGTAACCGTGCGGCGCACCGACGCATGTCATTTGCCTTCGCAACCATAGTGCTGTTAGAGCGAACTGGACAAGCCGGTCGACTCCGCCAAACCTGTTGCAGGGTAGCGCTTCTCGCAGCTGATTACATGAGGTGACGACACAGTCGGGCGGCTGTCGCTATCATTGCGTTACGATTCTGCCCAACTGGCAGCTGTCTCAAGAACGAAGTGTTCGAACCGACGCGGGGGATAGCCGAGCAACTGGGTGAACTGGTCGAGTTCTTCAGGCGTTGCTACAAGCACCCCGGCCTGGTAGTACTCGTATTGTCGGCGAAGCGAGTGCGCGAGCGCCTTGGACTCTACGGTGCCAACAAACGCCTCGAAGTCGTCGAGTGAGAGCGGAGCGTACCGCACTTCACGCCCCAGTCCGATGCTCCACGTCTCCGCAATTCGACTGCCGGACAAATTTTCCGGGCCGCACAAGGTATAGGTGTTACCGTTCGCGTGCGGGTTGCCGAGAACCGTGACCACTGCCGCGGAGACGTCTTTGAGATCGACCCGTGCCACGCCGGCATCGCCGAATGGTGCGGGATAGAAGCCCGCCTTGATCGCATCAGCGAATTCGTAATCGATCTGCATGAAGGTGCTAGGGCGCAGTAGCGTGGCGGTCTTGCCGCCCCGACGAAGGACTTCCTCGGTAAGCGACTTGGGGGCAACGGTGGGTACGCCGAGCATGAGATCCGGTGACTGTCCGCCGATGTATACGATGTGCTCGACTGTGGGACTCTTTTGCGCTGCATCGACGGTGATCAGATTGCCGACAAGTTCCATTTCTCCGGTACCGATCAGGATGAGTGCGTCGATACCTTCGAGTGCCTGCACCATCGAGCTGTAGTCGGTCATCGAGCCTTCAACTGCTGATGCTCTGTCCGATATCGCCCTCACCTTGTCGGCTGACCGGCTCAGAAGGGTTACGTCGTGCCCGGCCTCAATGAGTGCGGGCACGAGTGCGGTGCCGATTCTGCCGGTCGCGCAAGTGGCCAGGATCTTCATCGTTCTCCTTTTGGGCTGGACCGTTGGCAAGCTGGACACAGGGTTCTCAGTCTCTTTGCGCATCATTTTGGCGCCCGCCCCTGGTCAATCGGTCGATACTGCTTCATCTGCGCTGAGCGGCTTGTTCGATCATCCGTTCCAATGCCTGTTCGGCGGAGGGGAATTGGCGTTCGGTTGCGCGCTGGAACGCTGCTACGCTGCGCGGCGCCGGCCAGTCGGTCGGCAGGAACTTTGTGGGAAGACCCGGGTCGGTTCGGAGAAGTTCCAGCCAGTCGGCGACCATCGCGGTATGCGCCGCCAGGGGGTGAGGCGGTGCTGGCGCCTCGCCCGACCATGTCGCGATGAACGCCTCATGATGCGCACGCAAAGAGTGGAGATCCCATGCCGCAGCAACGATGTCACGTGATGCCTGCGCGTCGACCGGAGCGCCCGCGAATGCGAATGCGACGGCGTCGTCAACCTTGAGCATGTCGAGAATCGAACGCACGTCGACCGTGCCTGGCGCGATCCACAGACCGTCGCGGATCCGTCCGAAGCCAGACCACAAAAGTTGCGATCGCAGTCGGTGGCGCAGGTCCCTCCGTGACTCAGGAATCGAATAGCTCAGCAGCGTCCATTCGGTGCTCTCGCGGTGGAAGGGGTCGACCGAGCTGACCCTTTGGTCACCTTCGCGCAACATCTCGACGGCTTTCTTGGTCAAACCATAAGCCATGGTCCGACCAGCTCGGCGGCGGTCGAGCAGGCCGTTGTTGACCATTCGGTTCAGGGTGACCCGAGTGGTCCCCTCATTGATATCCAGCGAATCGAGAAGATCGATGATGACTCGGGCATGGATATGTTCGCGCCCGGCACGGTCGAGGACGAACGCGCCCAGGAACGCCAGCAGCAGCTGTGTCGCTGTTGCGCGCTGCACGCGGTGCGAAGACGGTGTGTCGGCAACGGCCGAGTCGGCTGCGGACAAGTCTTCCACCTCCACGCTATTTGCCGGTCGGCGCTTTGCCGGCCACCCTCTCGGCGCGATGGTGCAGCGCCGAAATTAATTTAACACTATATTGACGCTCGACACGAGAGAGTTATAGATTAGCGTCGGGCCCGAGTCCCGGAGCAGTTCACGAACCGGGGGCCAGTTGCATCACCCGTCGTAGGAGCATTCGCTTGATCTACACACCCGAAGTCACTGAAATCGACGTGCCGCTAATGAATCTCGCCGACTTCATTCTGGCCCAGGCAGGCGACGCCCGGTCCGGCAATTTGGCTGTGGTCGATGCGGTCTCCGGTGAAGAGCTCACGTATGGTGACCTCGACGACCTTTCTGCGCGGGCGGCGGCAGGGCTCAGTGCCGCGGGCGTCAGGCCGGGGGATGTCGTGGCGTTGATCGCTCATAATCAGCCGTTGTTCGTCGTCGCCGTTTACGCCATCCTGCGCGTGGGCGCCGTCGTCAGCCCCATGAATCCCGTCCTCACCGACGAGGAGATCCGCAAGCAGCTGCGCACTGCGCAGGCGAAGGTCGTCATACATGGGCTTGACAGCACGCGTTTGCCGCGGTTAACGGTCAACACCTCGGTCGAAGTCGCTTTTTCGCTCGGCCATACACAGACCGATGCCGCCTTCCGTACACTCTTTGCACACGACCGCCTGACCGCATACCAACCGCGCTCACCCAGGGAGATTGCGGCACTCCCGTTTTCGAGTGGCACGACAGGGGCCGGCAAAGGTGTCATGCTCAGCCACGGCAACCTTATTGCCAATCTCGTTCAGTTGCACAACGTGTGGCCGCTTACCGACGGGGACGTGGTCTGTGCGGTCCTTCCGCTGTTTCATATTTACGGATTCTCGGTGATCATGAACCTCGCGCTGCGGGCTGGGGCGACGATGATCACGATGCCGCGTTTTGATCTCGACAGCTATTTGCGAGTTATTCAGGACAAGGGTGTGACATTCGGACACTTGGCTCCTCCAATCGTGCTGGCGCTCGCCAACTCTCCCGCAGTCGATCAATACGACCTCTCGTCGATGAAGAGGGCGATCTCGGCGGCGGCACCGCTCGACGAGAGCCTCGCCAATCGAGTGCAGGAGCGCACTGGGGTCGTCATCCGGCAGGCATACGGGATGACCGAAGCAAGCCCAGGAACCCACAGCGTCGCATTCCGGGATTACGACGCGACGCCTCCAGGCGCTGTCGGGCGTCTACTTCCAGCAACCGAAGCACGTATCATCGACCCCCGGACCGGAGCCGACGCCGCTCCGGGCGAGCCCGGCGAACTCTGGGTGCGCGGCCCCCAGGTGATGTTGGGCTATCTCGATCTGCTAGAAGCCACCTCGGCCACCCTGGTCGACGGATGGCTTCGTAGCGGCGACATTTTGCAATGCCGGGAAGGCAACTTCTATGTCGTGGATCGGCTCAAGGAGTTGATCAAGTACAAGGGATATCAGGTTGCTCCGGCCGAACTAGAGGCAGTCGTACTCTGTCATCCGGCAGTGATCGATGCGGCCGTCATCGGCATCCCCGATCCTGAAGCCGGCGAGTTGCCGGTGGCGTATGTGGTCGCCGACGTCAACGCAGGGCCAAGGCCAGACGCTGCATCGGTGATGGCTTTCGTGGCCGAGCGTGTTGCGCCCTACAAGAAGTTACGTGACGTCGTGTTCGTTGATCAGATCCCGAAATCGGCGTCGGGCAAGATCCTGCGGCGGTTTCTCAAAGATGAAGCGATCAAGGTTCACTCATCCACCGCCGCGCACTGAAGGCTGTGACCCGTTCCCTAACACCAGAATTCGTGAACGCCGCGTCGCATACGTCAATACGGCGAAGGAGTGGCAATGAATCTCGCACACAAGGTAGCAATCGTAACCGGCAGTGGCCGAAGGCTAGGGCTGGCCTACGCGAAGGAACTCGCGCGCCAGGGCGCCGCGGTGATCATCAATGACGTAGATCAGCAGACCGCCGCCGCGGCCGCTGCCGAGATCGGGGCCGCGGGAGGACGAGTGAAGGCGATCGCGGCCGCCGTCGGGTCCATCAAGACCGCGCAACAGCTGGTCTCTGCTGCAGTCGATGAGTTCGGTCGCCTCGACGTCATGGTCACCAACGCGGGAATCTTACGAGACAAAGTGCTGTGGAAGATGACCGATGACGACTTCGATACGGTCATCAATGTGCACCTCCGGGGCACCTTCACCTGTGCGCGCGCCGCCGTCCAGCGATTCCGTGAGCAAGGTGACGGTGGACGTATCATCGCGATCGGTTCACCCGCCGGTCAGCGCGGAAACTTCGGGCAGACAAACTATTCCGCGGCTAAAGCCGGTATCGTCGGAATGGTCCGAACCTGGGCGCTTGAGCTTAAGCGGGCGGGGATCACCGCTAACGCCGTGTGTCCGGTGGCGGTCACTGCGATGACCGAGACTGTTCCCATCTTCGCGCCGTACATCGAAGTAATGAAGCGGACCGGCACCCTGCCCGACCTCATCCGCCGCGAGGTGGGAATGGGGTCACCCCAGGACGTAGCAGGTCTCATAGCATTCCTGGCATCGGATGCGGCCGCCGACATCACCGGGCAGACCTTCTCCATCGGCGGGGACCGCCTTGCGCTGTGGACACATCCACGATTGACCGCCACGGCGTACCACCGCGACGGGTTTAGCGCCGACGACGTGGCCGCGCGCTGGCCCGACGATTTCGCGGACAGTGTCGAGTCCGTAGGCGAAGAGTTCCCGGCGGAACTAACGGCCACGTCCTGACGCCGTGCCCACCCGATACGAATTCGGCATCGATCTCGAGGCCGTTCGCGCCATCGACATCCATGCGCACGTCCAACTCGACAGCTGCGGTCACCACGCCCTGGACAACGAGACACTCGCAGCGGTGCAGAAGTACTTCAAGTCAGGCGACAACCAGAGTCCGACCGTCGACGACGTGGCGGACTACTACCGGGCGCGCAACATCGCGGCCGTTGTGTTCACCGTCGATGCCACGTCTGCATCAGGGCACGAACCAAATTCGGTAGAAGAGATTGCGGAGGGTGCTGCGCGCAACAGCGATATCTTGATCCCGTTCGGCTCCGTTGACCCGTTGCAGGGCGCCGCGGCGGTCAAGCGGGTCCGGATGCTTGCCGATGACTACGGTGTACGCGGCTTCAAGTTCCATCCCAGTATGCAGAACTTCATGCCCAACGACGCGCGCTACTACCCCCTCTACGAAGCCGTGCTCGAGGCAGGAGTACCGGCGTTGTTCCACACCGGACAGACGGGCATAGGTGCCGGCATGCCCGGCGGGCACGGGATCAAGCTGCGATTTTCGGATCCTATGCTTCTAGACGACGTCGCAGCGGACTTTCCGGACCTGACGATCGTGATGGCCCATCCGGCCGTGCCGTGGGTCGACTCTCAGATCTCCATCGCGACCCATAAGGCCAATGTGTACATCGATCTGTCCGGTTGGTCACCGAAATACTTTCCACCGCAATTGGTCCGGGCTATCAATGGCCCACTCCGACGCAAAGCACTCTTCGGATCAGACTCGCCAGTCTTGCAAGTCGACCGATGGCTGAGCGACTTCGCCGAACTGAACATCAAGCCAGAGGTGGAGCCTTTGTTATTCAAGACCAACGCCCTCGACGTTCTTGGCATCATTCACTGACCTCACCCGGCCGCCACGCGGCGCCCGACGAAGGACTGCTACATGACTGCCACTCCCAACACAACTCGCGTTTCAACGCTTGCCGATCTGGAGCCGCTTGCCGGCAAACACCTCGGGGCGAGTTCGTGGATCACCGTCGACCAAGGCAAGATCAACACATTTGCCGAGGCCACCGGTGACCATCAATGGATTCACACTGACGTGGAACGGGCGAAAAAGGAGAGCCCGTTCGGTAGGCCGGTTGCGCACGGTTACCTAACCCTGTCGCTGATCATCCCGATGTGATCAGAAGTGCTCACCGTGGACAGTGTGACCACCGCGATCGACTATGGATTGAACAGGGTCCGATTCACCAGTCCGGTGCCCGCCGGGGGTCGCGTCCGCCTCAACGCCACATTGAAGTCGGTCGAACAGCTGCCGAAGGGCGGCGTGCAGGTCGCCGTCGAGGGCGTCATCGAGATGGAGAACAGCGACCGGCCAGCGGTCGTCGCCGAAGCGCTCTACCGATTCTTTGAGTGATCCGAAAGGCGGCGTCTGACACGCGAAGCGAAAGCCCGCCGAGGCATTCGCTAGACGGTTGCCATGCTTGCTTCCTCCGAAGTCGCAGCGCGCCTTGCTGACTGGGAATGTCACAGACGGTCGACCGTGACTTCTATCTGCGCCTGGCGATGGGGTCTGCTGGGAGGCAGCGTCGGTGATACCACTAGAACTTCGGTCAACGACGCGTTGCAGGAAAAGGGGCCACGACGCTGACCATGAAAACATCAGCGCGCGCAATGCCCTGCTCGCCCGGTACCTCAACTCGTGGTGCACGACAAAGCGGCGAGTCGGTGGTTGGCGCTGCTGTGGGCCGACATGGCGGCGTCGGCGATCGGTACGACCGAGCCCGAGTACGGGTGCGGGTAGGGACCTTTAGACATTCGGACAACAGCCGGTACGAGACGGTGATCACTAGTGATTTGCAGCGCCATCATCAAGACGGCTGGTGATTGGGGCGAAATCGTCGCTGCACCTAGCGACATCCAAAGCCGCATCGGCCGCGACCGGATAAGCGTCGTCAAGAAACCAGACACCAGCGACGAGGTATAGGGCCATCGGAAACGTGGCCCGAACGCCCTTATCGCATTCCAATCCCGTTATGACGCACAGTAAACAGAGCCTCAACTCAGCGACGATGCCGCCTAAAACAGTCAGGACCCCCAGGGAACGCCGCTAATTCGTACCGGCAGCTGGGCGACCCAGGCGTTCACTCTGGCAGAGCAGCTAAGCAGGGTCGTGGCGGTAGCCGGTGTACTCGAGAAGGCCGTGGATGGTCCAGAGGAAGCTGTGAAGCGCGCCCATCACGTCGCCCCGGAAATCAAGGCCGAAGCTTCCCGCAACGCGTCCTTCTCCAACCCGGAATCGGCCAATAGCCGCTTGAGCGAGGCGTTCTCGTTCAAGGTCTTTGAGCCTCTTGCGTTCTCGGCCTTCAAGCCGCCGATCTGATTGCGGCCCCCAGGGATAGGTGGCCCCGGAAACACCGAGCTCGCCGCAGACCGCCGCGGTCTGCTTGCCCTCAGTCAACAGCCGGTCGGCGGCCATCAGCTTGCGCACAATCTGCTCCGGATTGTGCCGTTTCCTCGTCGCCATGATCTGTCGAGCCTTGAGTGCCCACAACTGGGCCGCAAGACTGTCACAAGCCATGGATCAACGGACGGGGGTCGGGAGAATCGTGGTCACAGCGCTAAGCTTTGATCGATTTCCTGCTACACAAGCCCGACAGTCGGCCAACATCGGCGGACGCGTCCTTGCGTTGTCAGCTGATGCGAGTTGGGCCTGTCGATGCGCCAAAACGACTGCGACGCCGCTCGAGTCGGGAGCCGCTCTCCTGGGCCCGCGCCGGATACCTGTATTCGGAAAAATGTTCGGCACCCTGCATTGCCTCGTCGAGGCGAACACCTTCTTTGGCCAGTTCCCGCGAAATACCTCGTGCCGCGGCCTGCAGCAAGGGCACGAGCGCGCGCGGTGTTGCGTAACCCGTCGGCACGACCAGCGCGAGCGCGGACACGACAGTACCCTCGGGACCTCGCACCGGCACTGCCACCGACAAACTGTCAGCGGTGATCTGACGGTCGTTGACGGCAAACCCCTGTGTTCGGACGTTGGCCAAGATGCGGCGCAATTGCACAGGGGAAGTCACTGTGTAAGGCGTATAGCGTTCAAGCGGTTCGGCGAGCACCATGTCCTGCACCGCCGGCGGAGCGTGAGCCAGCAACACTCTCCCGACAGCACTGGGGTGTAGCTGGAAGCGCCCACCAATCCTGTTGAGGACCGGCAGCGTGTCGCGATCGGTGATTCGTTCGATAAACACCGCTTCCTTACCTTCACGTACTGCAAGCTGGACGTGGTGTCTGATGATCTGGAAAACGTCCTCCATGAACGGAAACGCGGCTTCTCGCAGACCCACCCCGCGTGGCGCCAAAGATCCGAATTCCCAGACGCGCAAGCCCATCTGGTAGTGCCCAGACAGGCGACGTTCCAAGATTCCCGATGCGCGCAGGTAGCCGACAAGCCTGTGGACGGTGGCCACTGGTATCCCGGTAATTCGAGCCAGTTCCGTCAACGTCAGTGCAGGCCGGTCTCGGCTGAACGCCGACAGGATCTTCACGACGCGATTAATGACAGGGCCTGTCTGTCCCTTGACAGGTCGCTGATGCGGTCCGGTTATGACCGCATCAGCGGCAGGCGTCGCCGCAGTGGGGACGCCGGCTCGTTGGCCCACCACATCGGGCACGACGTCGTCTTGTATCACCGAGCTCTCTTCTCCCGCGTCGTTCGAAGCTGGCCCAGTCGCGGGTGGCCACATCTACGCCGGCACTCTTTTCACTGTGAACCCACCGACGCAAGGACGCATAGCCGAATTCCATCCAATGGGAATCCGACGGTTTCAGGCGAAGACGCTCGTCTTAACGCGCATCAGTGCTGTCCGGTTGTCGGAGTGGCTCATTCAGTGTCGACGAACGCGAGCATTTCATGATGGCGTTGCGCGAAGTCCTGCGCCATCCACGCCTCGCACTCCTGAATGTGCCGCAAGAGCTAAAGCTGGCCTTCGTGCAAGCTATCCACCGCCATCCTCTCAACGGTGGTGATTGTGGTGTCTATGCTCGCAGTCCCGCTGCATCCGCAGTACGCCAACCTGGCCGGTAGAGTTCACGCGCCGTCGCCGCGTACGGCGCAGGGCTGACCGTCGCGCGTACGGCTAGCTGCTCGTGAGGGGTGACAACCACCTTTTGCGTCCCTCCGTTAGGTTCTCCCCATATGATTTGCACCTCGGCGCCCAGAGGGACACTGGTCTCGACCGTCGCCAGGGATAGCGCCCTGCGCTCATTGACGGTGTAGCCGGTGAACAGGGACATGCCCACCGCTTGCCCCTCGGCATCAATAACGGTGTCGTAATTGGAAGATCCGTAATTGGCCAGTGGAAGTTCGAACGCCTGGTAGCCAGGGCCTTCAGGATCAGCGGGGGAAGCCAGCAGTTTAGCGAAGTCTTCGGGATGCCATGCAAGAGTGACCTTTCGGCGCAACTTGTCGGGCTGGTGAGCTTCAAGCGCCTCACGACCGATGAAGTCGTGGTCGAACCGGACGAAAGAGCCGTACCCCAGCTCTGACGGTGTGAGGTAGTATTCCTCGATGTTCGGCGAGACAAAGCTGCCCGCCAAGGAGTTGACGGCTTCATAGCTGGTGGCCGGCAACCATTCTCGGTAGCTGCGCATATCGTCGTGCGTGTACACGGCGGGCAATGGCGAAGGTATCCATCCCGATTCGAGCGTGTTCGTCGCATACGTACGCGATCCCACCGGCTCTAGTCCAAGATCGCGGCCTGCTTCGAGGAAGATTTCACGAACCCGCTGATAGCTCTTATAGGGGCCCCAGATCTCCAGCCCCGGGGCTCCGGCCATTCCGTGGCGCAGCGTGCGTACCGGCTCACCGCCGACCAACATCGTGCCCATGTGGAAGAACGGCAGTTGCTCGACAGGTCCGCCATTGACTTTTTCGATGATCGGCCAGGCGGTGGGGCCTTGTATCTGAAGCCGCCACAACTCGCGGTGCACGGCATTGCCGTAGGGGCGCATCGGTGACCGCTCATCCAGTCTCACTTCGACGTCGTAGCCGCCGGACTCGGCGCGAAATGCGAGCCAATTGGACAGGGGCGCCCGTCCGACACAAACGAACTCGTCCTTGGCGAGCCTGAACAGGATGCCGTCGCCGATAACGTGGCCATGTGGGTTGACCGCCACGAGCTGTTTGGCTGTGTCGACGCCGAAGTGCGCCACGCTGTTGACCCCGGTCTCGGCAACGAGCCGCAATGCGTCGTGACCGCAGATGAACAGGTTGGCCATGTGGTGAGATTGGTCGAACAGCGCCGCGGTCTCTCTCCAGGCGTGCTGTTCGCGTCGCCAGTTCGTGAACTCGGCCGGTACGACCGGATAGGTATATGCGCCCAGCTGCGAGTTTCTCAACAGCTCAACTGTGTTTTCCGTCGTGTCTAGCAGTTGCTGCAGATTGCGTGGACTCATCTTCCCCTACTCGTCTGGGTGCGCGGCCCCACCACGAAACTTGAGGCGCTGAATGAAATGGTCACGTGATCGGCGGTCGCGGCAGTTCCGCGGTTCCGGGTCGCATCACAAAGGTTTGATGAAGTGAAAACCATGGGGGGCGTACCTGGGGATCGGTGGGATGGGGTTCGGGATGCTCGGTGAGATCGCCGACGAGTGCGTGGGTGACCCCGAACTGCACGTCCGAATCGAGATTTGGGTCGTCGCGGACATAGATTTGGGAAATCATCGTCTTGAAATCTTGTTTGTAGATCAGGAAATGCAGGTGTGCGGGCCGGTAGGGATGGCGGTTTTGTGCCGCAAGCAACTTGCCTACAACGCCATCCGTTGGGATGGGGTAGCCCGACATCTTGACGGTGCGGAACCAAATTCTGCCGTCCGCATCGGTAGTAAATTTGCCCCGCAGGTTCATTGGAGCCGCGTTCGGGTCCTGATTGTCATACAGTCCTTGTGGCGACGAATGCCACACATCCACCTCAGCGTCAGCAATCGGATTTCCTGCCTGATCAATGACTTTGGCGTCAACGAACAGCTCAGGGCCGTCTAATGAGGATCGCACGATCGTTCCACCGCTTTCGGTGCGGGGAGACTGCATTCTCCAAAAAGGACCCAAAAGCGATTGCTGCGTTTCGGTCACGTCGTCGTTGCAGTTGTTGACGAGACACACCAGCGTCGAGATCCCTAGCGATCCGGCCATGAGCACGGCCTCGTTATGTGCGTCATTGCTGGCTTGGCCGATTTCATTGACGAGCGCAGTTGCTTGTTGGAATTCCTTTTCGCTAAGGTGCACCTCTCGTACAAATGCGTGCAGGTGCCTCACTGCCGATCTCATGATCTCGCGCAGTCGAGGGTCCGTTGTCTGATCCATGACAGCCATCGCCGCCCTGGTGACATCTTTTTCATCCGAGATGATCACGGGATCTCTTGCTATTTGACACACAAATCCGTTCGTCGCTGCCGCGTCTGTGGTGTCCCGGGTTTCCGAGAGCCGGCCAACGACGTCAACCCCAGTTGCTGGGACCCCAAGTCCGACCTCACCCGCGAGTACACGTGTGGGCTGAATCTTGATTTTGTCCACCAAACTTCCAGCGTTACAGGCGGCTTTCATGTTTTGGAAGTCCTCCTGTCGGAACAGCTCTCACAGCCTGCCTGCTTCCAGAAGATGGAAATCTTGTTGTTCTCGAGCAGCCGGCCGTCGAGCATCCGAGGAGACCTGCTGGCTGGCCGAAGGGGTGATGATGCTGTGACGGTCGCCGAAATGGCTCGCGCACTTTACGATGCGCATCGCACTCGCACGCCCATTCCGCCCTTCACCGATGTCGAGCCGGAACTGGGCATGGAAGACGGCTATGCGGTTCAACAAGAGTTGCTTGCCTTGCTTTTGGCCGATGGCGACCAGGTGGTAGGCCATAAGGTCGGGCTGACTTCTGCGTCGATGCAACAAGCCATGGCCATCGGCTCGCCGGACTACGGGCCGGTGCTGGCCTCGTCGGTCTACCGCGATGGTGCCGAAATTTTGCTGAACAACTTCGTCTCGCCCAAGATCGAGGCTGAGATTGTCTTTTTATTGCGCGACAGACTTGTCGGCCCCGGCATCACCACCACTGCTGCGCGCACCGCGATCGCTGGGGTGGTTGCCGGCATGGAGATCATCGATTCGCGGATCGAAGGCTGGCGAGTCAAGCTCGCCGACACCGTGGCGGACATGGCTTCTCACGGTGCCTTAGCTGTTTCCAGTCGGGTTGTACCGATCGACGGGATCGATACTCGGCTGATTGGAATGACACTCACCCGCAACGGTGAATTGGTCGACACCGGCGCAGGTGCTGCCACACTGGGCGACCCGCTCGCCGCCGTGGCCTGGCTGGCAAATGTTCTGGGGCGCAATGGCATAGCCCTTGAACCCGGACACCTGATCATGAGCGGCGCGCTACACGCGGCCGTCCCGATCGCCGCCGGCGATGTGTTTCGCGCCGAGTTCGACAGGCTTGGCCCGGTCACAGTGCGGGTGGGAGAATCAGCATGATTTCGAGCCCAGACGTCACCGAGCTGGCGGAGCGGCTCAACAAGGCGGCGGCCAACCGAACGGCGATCGGTAGGCTGACCGATGAGCACCCGGACCTCGACATCGCCACCGGATATCGCGTGCAGCGCGAGCTCCGCTCGGCCTGCGGAGCACTCGCTGGGTGGAAGCTGGGCCTGACTTCGCGCGCTAAGCAGAGCCAGATGGGCGTGAGCAGTCCCATCTACGGTTTCCTGCCTGCCGCGGCTGCGTTAGACGTCGGCGAACCGCTCGACACCTCGCAACTCATACAGCCGCGCTGCGAGCCGGAAATTGTTTTCGTCCTCGGTCGAGACCTTGCCGGCCCTCACGTGACGGCTTCGGACGTCGTCGCCGCGTGCTCTGGGGTGGCGGTCGGCGTTGAAGTTCTGGATTCCCGATTCCACGACTACGACTTCACCATGGCCGACGTCGTCGCCGATAACACCTCGGCCGCAAGGTTCATGATCGGTGTCCCGGTTCCTGCGGCGAACATCGATCTCCGGCTTGTCGGGGTGATCTTTGAGCACAACGGTCAAGTGATCGGCACGGCCTCCGGCGCTGCCTCGCTCGGTCACCCCGCAGCGGCAGTAGCGTGGCTGGTGCGGAGTCTGGCCGCTCAGGGCGAAGGCCTAGCGGCCGAGCAGGTCGTACTTTCCGGCGGCCTGACGGCTGCTGTGCGGGTCGGCCCCGGTGACGTGGTCGTTGCGACAGTCGATCGGCTCGGATCGGTAGAACTGGGATGCCGTTGAAAGGGTAGGCCCCCAACGGGGCAGCAGCTGTTCCAGCGCCGACGGCGTTCAGGTCGATGATGCCGAAGCCGCGCAGAGCTGAATGAGATCTCTTTCCGATATGTGGATAATGGGTTTTCCGTGCGCCGCTGGCTGAGCAGACTTTGACAACAGGATCACAGAACGCGTCCCGACGGTTCGAATCGTTCGAGACCGGAAGCCCCTGCAAGCCGTGGCGAGGAGGTCGGCGCTATTCACGTGTGTGCTGCTCATCTTTTCCGCGCCCGATTGTGGTTGCGCGCAGGAGAGTTGATGTGTGTGGCAACTGGGTCCATCGACTGGTTGATGTGAGGTGCTGTTTTGACGGGGACAACAGTTTCGGTGATAGGTGAGGGGTGGCAGATGACAGCGGTCTCCAACCATGGACATTGGTCGAGCACCGCGCTTGTCGTTGATGGCGCCGACCCTCTGCGCCCTCCAGGAATTTCAGCACACAACTGCCGCGACGACGCGGATCGGGTGAATTGGCTGAATCTCGGTGGGCGAGTCGCGTGAGCGAGCAAATGAAGCGCCTCGGGTTCGGGCAGCGCGCTGGTCCGACGCGTAAGACAACAGTTCGACGATGCCGCGGCCACAGGCATGTAAAGGGCTGGACAGCTCATCGCAACTTGAGCGTAACGTCGTGATTGGCTTGGTTCGCTCCATCAACTTGGCTGTCGGCACTGCGGGCGTGGTTGGAGATTGGATCTTAAGCATGCTGTGTCCCATGGACCGGGAAGGGCCTGCTCGCGCCCGCCGTTATGAGGTCGCGTTAGCACCAGCCGATCGTTCACCATTGGCGACGGAAGCGGCGCGACGTGACGCGGGTGACATCCAGTCCGTGGCTCACCTCCCTGCGAGAGCGGTATGGCCAAAGACGACCTGATGGTGGATGCACGAGTCCGCGATGATGCCGCTTGGATGCTGCGGCGAGCTGAACAGATGCATCACCCCATTGCATCTCTTATAGAGATCTGTCCCACCCTGGACGCCGCCGATGCATATGCAGTCCAGTGCGCCAACGTCGCCCAGCGGATTGCTAACGGTGCGCGCGTGGTGGGGTACAAGGTTGGCCTGTCACCGTCGTTAATGCAGCGGATGATTGGTGTGAACGAGCTTGGCTTAGGCCACCTGCTCTCGGACATGAGAGTCGAGGACGGAGGGACGGTTGCGGTTTCATCACTGTGTCGTCCACGCGTTGAGGTCACGGTGGCATTCGTCCTCGGCACGGCTCTTGCGGGACATGACTGCACCGCCATCGACGTGCTCGCGGCTACCGACTACGTCGCTGCGGCCATCGAGGTCGGTGAGATCGACATCGGCCGGCCGAACCCTCTTGCGGCCCAGCGCGAACCGCGCCGAGGAGGCGTTGTCGGCCACGAACTCGATGATGCCGATCTGCCGTTGCTGGATCCGACTGTCGATGACCTCGATGGCCGCAGCGACGTAGTCGGTAGCCGCGAGCACGTCGATGGCGGTGCAGTCATGTCCCGCAAGAGCGC
>NZ_LZLL01000552.1:0-1774 GCF_001669335.1 Mycobacterium sp. 1245852.3
CGAGCAGCCGCTGGGCCAGGACAAGGAGGGCAATGACGTCTTCCTGAAAGACATTTGGCCGTCGCAGAAGGACGTTTCCGACACCATCGCGTCGGCGATCAACCAGGAGATGTTCACCAAGAACTACGCCGACGTGTTCAAGGGCGACGAGCGCTGGCGCAACCTGCCGACCCCGAGCGGCAACACCTTTGAGTGGAACGCGGATTCGACCTATGTGCGCAAGCCCCCGTACTTCGAGGGCATGCCGGCCGAGCCCGAGCCGGTTACCGACATCACCGGCGCCCGGGTGCTGGCGCTGCTGGGCGATTCGGTGACCACCGACCACATCTCCCCCGCCAGCAGCATCAAGCCGGGCACCCCGGCGGCGCAATACCTCGACGAGCACGGCGTGGAGCGCAAGGACTACAACTCCTTCGGCTCGCGGCGCGGCAACCACGAGGTGATGATCCGCGGCACCTTCGCCAACATCAGGTTGCGCAACCTGCTGCTCGACGACGTGTCCGGCGGCTATACCCGCGACTTCACCCAGGACGGCGGACCCCAGGCGTTCATCTACGACGCGGCGCAAAACTATGCGGCACAAGACATTCCGCTGGTGGTGCTGGGCGGCAAGGAATACGGGTCGGGCTCGTCGCGCGACTGGGCCGCCAAGGGAACCCGGCTGCTGGGCGTTCGCGCGGTGATCGCCGAGTCGTTTGAGCGGATTCACCGCTCCAACCTGATCGGCATGGGCGTCATCCCGTTGCAGTTCCCCGACGGCAAGTCCGCCGCGGATCTGGGTCTCGACGGCACCGAGGTGTTCGACATCACCGGCATCGAGGAGCTCAACGACGGCAAGACACCGAAGACCGTGCACGTCAAGGCAAGTAAGGACGACAAAAACGCAATCGAATTCGACGCGGTGGTGCGCATCGACACCCCCGGAGAGGCCGACTACTACCGTAACGGCGGCATCCTGCAGTACGTGCTGCGCAACATGCTCAAGTCGGGTTAACCCCAACCCGATCAGATCACCTGATGCCAAAGGTCAGCGAGGACCATCTGGCGGCTCGCCGCCGCCAGATCCTCGACGGCGCCCGCCGCTGCTTCGCCGAGTACGGTTACGAGCAGGCCACCGTGCGCCGGCTGGAGAAGGCGATCGGGATGTCGCGCGGCGCGATCTTCCACCACTTCCGGGACAAGGACGCGCTGTTCTTCGCGCTGGCCCACGAGGACGCCGAGCGGATGGCCGACGTGGCTTCGCGCGCGGGACTCATCCAGGTGATGCGCGACATGCTGGCCACGCCGGACGAATTCGATTGGCTGGCAACCAGATTGGAGATCGCGCGCAAACTGCGCAACGATCCCGCGTTCAGCCAGGGCTGGGCGGAGCGTTCCGCCGAGCTGCGGGCGGCCACCACCGATCGACTGCGCCGGCAAATGGAGGCACACCGGGTCCGCGACGACGTGCCCGGCGACGTGCTGCAGTGCTATCTGGAATTGGTGCTCGACGGCCTGGTGGCCCGGTCGGCATCCGGCGAGGATCCGCAGCGGCTATCCGCGGTCCTCGATTTAGTGGAAAACTCGGTGCGCCGCAACGATTCTTGAGAAGCGATCGTAACGCCACTGCGAACAAGGGGACGAGATTTCGCAGTGACGCTACGCCCGCGCGGTTTTGGCGGTCCGGTTGGGGCCGCCGCGGCTGCGCATCGTGGTGCCCGACTCCCGCAGCAGGCTATGGATCGACCCATACGACCTACCGGTCGTGGCGACCAGGCTGCGGATACTGGCGCCA
>NZ_LZLL01000553.1:0-9965 GCF_001669335.1 Mycobacterium sp. 1245852.3
GCCGGAGTGGTCGAGCACCAGCGCCGACGCGGTGACGTGGCCGGGCACGCACTCGCGGCGGCAGGCATCGCTGCGGGCGTGCACGAAGGCCAGCACGGCGTGCCGCACCGAGTCCTGGGCCGCGTCCGGGGGATCCCAGCCGGACAGCATCGCGATCGCCGACTCCCGGACGCTCATCGTGACCCCCGCCGATTGCGCCTGTCCCGCAGCGACGCCCACGCCGCACGGCAGCCGGCCACCACCTCGGCCGGCAGGCCCAGGCCGTCGATCAGCACGCGCCGGTCGACGACGTCGAGCGCCTTGTCGATCTCGTTGGCCTTCAGCAACAGGTCCACGTCGCAGGCCAGCCCGGCATCGGCGAGCGCCGGCGGCGGAATGGGCAGCTGCTCGGCCTCGCGGGGCTCGAGCTCCAAAACGCCCCCGCCATAGCTGCGGCCCAGGATCTCGGCGAACGCGAACGTCGCGCTGTTGTGGAACACCGCGGCCAGCGCGGCCGGATCGACGGGGACATCGGAGCCGGCGGTCAGGCGCACCCGGTGCACGGTATCGGTGCTCGTGGCCGCCGCGGCGTTGACGGTCAGCCGCGGCGCCCGGTGAATCTGGCGCAGCAGGAACAGGTCGGGCTGCCACGGCGACGGCGTGCGCCACCAGGGCTTGCGGATCGAGCACTTGTAGCCGCGGTGCACCCCGGCGGCCTCACCGGCGCGGATGTGGGCGCTCAGCGCGGCGTCGGCCGGCTCGGGCGGCGCGTTGAGCAGCCAGCTGCGGTGCCCGGCGGCGACATCGCTTATCCGGCAATCGGTGTCATAGATCAGCCCGGACAGCTGGGCGCTGCGCGAAACGACCGGGACGCAGTGCGGCCGCAACCCCAGCTCCCCGGCCCGGGCGTCGGTGAACGTGAAGAAGGCGTTGCGCCCGGTCACGATGCCGACGTCCACCTCGGCGAAAGAGCCGAGCTTCGACAGGGCGCCGGAACCCTTCAGCTCGCGCAGCAGCCCGATCGCGGCGGGGTCCAGAAAGTACTTGGTCCACTTCTCGTTTTCGTGCAGCAGCGCGGGCGCCCATTCGGCGTCCAGGTCCGCGCGCGCCAGCGCGTCGGCGTCTCGCAGGTGCACGGTGCGGATGCGGGCGGGGCCGGGGCCCACCACGCCGCAGAACAGCACGACCTCCTGCAGGATGCCGTCGAACACCAGGCGCTCGAAGGTCAGCAGGGTGATCTCGCGGAATCGGCTCAGCAGGAACTCGCGCAACTGTGCGGCGTAGGTGACCTGGAGCAGCTCGGCCGGCAGCACCAGACCCACCCGCCCGCCGTCGCGCACCAGCACGGTGCTCGCCACCACGAACGGAACCCAGGCGTTGGTCAGCCGGGTGGGGCGCAGGCCCTCGCGCCGCATCACCTCCAGCGCCGGATCGCGCTGCGGCGCGGGCCAGTTGCCGAATCGGATGTAGGGCGGGTTGCCGGCGACGCCGTCCCAGCCGCCGGGTTCGGCGGTGGCGAGCCAGCCGAACAGGCTCGCGTTGTCGACGGGCGCGAACCGGCGCGACTTGGCCGCCTCACCCGCGATCAGCTCCACACCGCGGACCTCGTCGCTCATGCCGGCCAGCTCGCGCAGGATGGCGCCGTCACCGCAGGAGGGCTCGACGATCCTGGGCCCGGCCTCGCGGACCCAGCCGGCCAGGAAGCGGGCCACCGGCGCGGGGGTGTAGTAGCCGCCGCGGAGCTTGTCGGCCGTGGCCGCCGCCTTGCCCGCGAACGTCATGGGCTCAGTATCTTTCGACAATCCGGCATCACTTGCGGATCAGCAGATCACCGGTGTCCGCCGGATCGCGCGGCCCGGCCGGTTCGGCGGCATAGCCGATGGCGATGGCGCCCAACGGCTCCCAGTCGGCGGGCAGGTCGAGCTCGGCGCGCACCAGGTCGGCGGCGAAGATCGTCGAGCCGATCCAGCAGCTGCCCACCCCGCGCACCGCCAGCGCGACCAGCAGGGCCTGCACGGCCGCACCGACCGCCACGGTGAACATGGTGTGCTCGGCGTCGGTGCGCGCGGCGTCGGGGTAGGAGTGGGCGCCGTCGGGGACCAGGAACGGGATGACGACCTCGGGCGCGTCGTAGAGGATCTGGCCGCGCGCCACCCGGCGGTCGATTGAGTCGGCGGGCCGGCCGTCACCGGCGAGGTCGGCGCGCCACTTGTCCTTCATGCGGTCCAGCAGCCGGGTCCGGGTGGCCGGGGTCCGCAGCCAGACGAACCGCACCGGGCGGGTGTGGTGGGGCGCCGGCGCGGTCAGCGCCTCGGCGACGGCGGCCTCCAGCAGGTCGGCGGGCACCGGCTCGGCGCTGAACCGGCGCACCGACCGGCGCAGCAGCTGCGCCTCGCGCCGGCCCATGTCGAGGGCCTCGGCGGTGCCGAGCCAAAACAGGTCCTCGGTGCCCGGCCGCAACAGCCGCCGCGCCGTCGACCCGTCGTCGGTCACGGACAGCCCGCGCACCACCGCGACCGGCATCGCGGTCAGCTTGCCCTTGACCAGGTCGGCGGCCGCGGCGATCTCGTCGGCGATCGCCACCTCGGTGACCAGCAACTCGTTGCCGTGCTGGTCGACGGCCCCCGAATAGCCGTGCAGCACAGCCAGACCCGCCGCGCCCACCGCCGCGTCGGTCTGGCCGTTGCGCCAGGCGCGTCCCATCGTGTCGGTGATGACGACGGCGACCTCGACCCCCAGCCGCTCGCGCAGCGCCGCGCGCAGCGCCGCGGCGCTGCCGTCGGGGTCGACCGGCAGCAGCGCCAGTTCGTCGCGCCCGACGTTGGACCCGTCCACGCCCGCGGCGGCCTGCACCAGGCCGATCCGGTTCTCGGTGATCAGGGTCCGGCCCTTGCGGGCCAGCACCCGGACGGCCTCGTCGTCGACCAGCTTGCGCCGCAGTCGGTCGCGCTCCTCGGGATCGCGCGGCGCCGGCACCAGCCGGCCCTCGCACTTGGACACCACCTTGCTGGTGACCACCACGACGTCGCCGTCGCGCAGCCACGGCGCGGCGGCGGCCAGCGCCGCGCCCAGATCGTCGCCGGGCCGGAATTCGGGCAGCCCGGCCACGGGCAGGATTTCGATCGCGGCGGCGCTGCCGTGCTCGCCGGCGCGCGTCACGGGCTCACCCCCGCCAGGTCCAGTCCGGCGCGGACCATCTCGGCGGTCGCCTTGGGATCGGTCATCACCAGCGGCACCGAGCGCACCGCCACGCCGTCGATGTCGGCGCGATCGTCCTCGCTCACTAGCCAGCCGTCCAGGATGCCGGTGTCGCGCCGGGCGCCGTAGTGGCGGCCGACCGCCTCGGCGGTGGACTCGACCCCGATCACCGACAGGCAGGCATCGGCCATGCCGCGCAACGGCTTTCCTCCGATGATCGGCGAGTAGCCGACGATCGGGGCGCGCGCCGCGCGCAACGCGCCGCGGATGCCGGGCACCGCCAGGATGGCGCCGACGCTCACCACCGGGTTGGACGGCGCCAGCAGGATGACGTCGGCGTCCGCGATGGCCGCCGTGGCATCGGTTGTGGCGGTCGCCTTTTCGGCGCCGACGAACGCGAAGCTGTGGGTGGGCACCTGGGCCCGGTAGCGCACCCACCACTCCTGGAAGTGGATGGCCCGCCGGCTGCCGTCGTCGGGATCGGTTATCACCACGTGGGTCTCGCAGCGGTCGTCACTGGCGGGCAGCAGCCGCGCGCCGGGCTGCCAGCGGTCGCACAGCGCGGTGGTGATCTGCGAGAGGGGATAGCCGGCATTGAGCATCTGGGTGCGCACCAGGTGGGTGCCCAGGTCCCGATCGCCGAGTCCGAACCAGTCCGGCTGCACCCCGTAGCGCGCCAATTCCTCTTTGGCGTGCCAGGTTTCGTCGCGGTGACCCCACCCTCGCTCCGGATCTACACCTCCACCTAAGGTGTACATGCAGGTGTCCAAATCGGGGCAGACCCGCAGTCCGTGGATCCAGGCGTCATCGCCAATGTTGACGATCGCCGTCAGCTTGTGACTGCCGGGTTCCGTGTCCGGACGCCGTTGCGTTTGAAACTGACCGAGCCCGAACAGCTGTTGAACCCCCAGCAGGAAGCGGGCGCCGCCAACCCCACCGACCAGAACGGTGACCTTCACATTGCACGACAGTACTGCCCGGCGAGCGTGCCGTGGCGGGCCCGTCGGGGCTGCCTCAAAGTTGCGGTTCCCCAGCGCTTGTGGGCAACGTGTGGGAAAGTTGAGGGCTGTGTGATCGACACGCCGAAGGCGCAAGACAACAGAAACGCCGAAATTCGATCACGAGATGGTATGGAAATGCGCCGAAGTGCTTGACCCGGCAGATCAACCCGTGTCTAATCACAACAGTGTCATTTCCCGGTTGGCCGGCCGACTCCGGTGTCGCAGACCGAGATTCGATCACTTGTTCGAATTGTCTGTACATCAGAACAGTGGGAAACCAATCACTCTCTCTCCAATCAAGCTGAGGAGGCGGACGACCGTATGTCTTACGAAACTTTTCGAGGCGCCATGGCGAGCACGCCGCACACTGACATCGACCCGGCACTGGACCGCCCCGCTCGGCCCCATTTGACCGTGGTCCCTGATGCCCCAATCGCTTTCGAGCCCGAGCCCATGCCCGAGCCGGCCGCCGATCAGTGGCAGGACCGGGCGCTGTGCGCCCAGACCGACCCCGAGGCCTTCTTCCCCGAAAAGGGTGGTTCCACCCGCGAGGCCAAGAAGATCTGCCTGGGGTGCGAGGTGCGTCATGAGTGCCTCGAGTACGCCCTCGAGCACGACGAGCGCTTCGGCATCTGGGGCGGTTTGTCCGAACGCGAGCGCCGCCGCCTCAAGCGCGGCATAATCTGACGCACGCTGATTGCAACGCGCGCTGAGCGTTAAGCCTCCAGCGCTCCACGCGCGACGCAGCGGAAAAGCTATTCGTCGTCGATTGTCGGATCGATGACCGACGGCTCAACGTCGAGATAGATGGCGACCTGGGCCACCAGGATTTCGTGCAGCAAGTCGCCGAGTTCGACGGTGTCCTTCGCCCGTCGTTCAATCGGCTTGCGGAACAACACAATTCGCGCCCGCGTGGAGTTACCGCGGATGTCGACGCCGGCCGGGATCAAGCGCGCCAGCGGGATCGGCCCGTCGGCGATCACCTCGGGTGGCCACTGCACACTGTCGGGATCCTTGGCCGAGATGCGCGGAATCTCGTCGACCGCCACGTCCAGTTCGCCCAGCCGGTCGGCCCAGCTCCGCTCGATGGGTTCGTAGGCCTCCAGCACCGCCATGTCGAACCGCTCGGCGCGGCTGCGCCAGCCCGGCACGGTCGGCGGCAACAGCGGGCCGCGCATATCGCGCCCGCGGCGAAAGAGTCGATGGGTCGCGGCTCGGCGCGGCACCGATCCGTCGTAAAACCGATCTCTTCGCGGGGAGCTGCGCGAATCGCCCACGCGCCGATGGTAACGGTTGCACATCGAGGGCCGGTCGGTTGCGCGTGTCCGGCGCTTCGGGGGCGTTTGCGCACGATAGCCTTTCGCTCGTGAACGTTCCCCGTCGCTGTTGCCGGCCCGGGTGCCCGCACTACGCCGTGGCGACCCTGACGTTCGTCTATTCGGACTCGACGGCAGTCGTCGGTCCGTTGGCGACCGCGCGGGAACCGCATTCCTGGGACTTGTGCGTCAACCACGCCGGCCGGATCACCGCCCCGCGCGGGTGGGAGCTGGTGCGCCATGCCGGCCCGCTGCTCGCCGAGCCCGCCCACCCCGATGAGGACGACCTTGTCGCCCTCGCCGACGCGGTGCGCGAGGGAAGCAATCGCGCCGCGCCGTACGCCGTGACACCGGTGAACGGCTTCGCCGATGCGCACATCCAGCACGGCGGCGCCCAGGCCACCGCGCCCAGCAGCAGCGTGCTCGCACCGCCCGAGCATCGGTCCGGACGGCGCCGCGGGCATCTGCGCGTGCTGCCCGATCCCAGCGACTAGCTAGCCTCTGGTTCGTGGCCCGATAGGCTGACGGCCAAGAGTTCACGTCGTCAGGAGTCCCGCATGTCTCGGCCCGCCGCGACAGTCCACCGTGTCGTCAAGGCGTACGACGTGCGTGGGCTGGTCGGCGAAGAGCTCGACCAGCCGCTGGTCACCGATCTCGGCGCAGCCTTCGCCAAACTGATGCGCGCCGAGGGCGCCGGACAGGTCGTGATCGGCCACGACATGCGGGACAGCTCGCCCGCGCTGGCCGCCGCGTTCGCCGACGGCGTGATACGCCAGGGGTTGGACGTGGTGCGCATCGGCCTGGCATCCACCGATCAGCTCTACTTCGCCTCCGGGCTGCTGGACTGCCCCGGCGCGATGTTCACCGCGAGCCACAACCCGGCGGCCTACAACGGCATCAAGCTGTGCCGGGCGGGGGCGAAGCCGGTCGGTGCCGACACCGGACTGCGGCTTATCGCCGACGACGTGATCGCCGGCGTCGACGGCTACGACGGCGACCCCGGCACCGTCAGCGATCGCGACGTGCTGGCCGACTACGGACAGTTCCTGCGGTCGCTGGTGGACACCGCCGGGCTGCGCCCGCTGCGGGTGGCCGTGGACGCGGGCAACGGCATGGCCGGCCTGACCACGCCCGCGGTCCTGGGCCCGATCGGCTCGATCACGTTGCAGCCGTTGTACTTCGAGCTGGACGGCACGTTCCCCAATCACGAGGCCAACCCGCTCGACCCGGCCAACCTGACCGACTTGCAGGCTTTCGTGCGCGAGACCGGCGCCGACATCGGGCTGGCGTTCGACGGAGACGCCGATCGCTGCTTTGTGGTCGACGAGCGGGGCAACCCCGTGTCGCCGTCGACGGTGACCAGCCTGGTGGCCGCCCGCGAGCTGGGCCGCGAGATCGGCGCGACGATCATCCACAACGTGATCACCTCGCGCGCGGTGCCCGAACTGGTCGCCGAGCGCGGCGGCACGCCACTGCGGTCCCGGGTGGGGCACTCCTATATCAAGGCGCTGATGGCCGACACCGGCGCGATCTTCGGCGGCGAACATTCGGCGCACTACTACTTCCGCGACTTCTGGGGCGCCGACTCCGGGATGCTGGCGGCGCTGTACGTGCTCGCAGCCCTCGGCGAGCAGGACCGCCCGCTGTCGGAGCTGACCGCGGACTACCAGCGCTACGAATCCTCCGGCGAGATCAACTTCACGGTGGCCGACGCCGCGCGATGCACCGAAGCGGTGCTCAAGTCATTCGGCACCCGGATCCACTCCCTCGATCACGTCGACGGGGTGACGGCAGACCTCGGCGACGGCAGCTGGTTCAACCTGCGCAGCTCCAACACCGAGCCGTTGCTGCGGCTCAACGTCGAGGCGCGCACGGCCGAGGACGTGGCCGCGGTGGTCGCCCAGATCAGCAACGAGATCAGCGCGGCCTCGGCCAACGGGTCGGGCGCGAAGGCCGCGCCGTGAACGCCACCCGGGCGGTCAATCTCGAGGACACCGAGGGCCTGCTGGCGGCCGACCGCGACGGCCTGCTGCGCGCGGCGTCGTCGGCGGGTGCGCAGGCGCGCGCGATCGCCACCGCGGTCGACGAGGGCGCGCTGGACCCGCTGCGCGCCGACGATCGCCCGCGCAGCGTCATCTGGGTGGCCGGCCGCGGTACGGCCGAGAGCGCCGGGACGATGCTGGCCGCGACGCTGGGTGGAGCGGCGTCGCAGCCCTTCGTGCTGGCCGGCGAGGCGCCGCCGTGGGTGGGCCCGCTCGACGTGCTGATCGTCGCGGGCGGCGATCCCGGCGATCCGGCGCTGGCCGCCGCGGCCGCGACCGGGCTGCGCCGCGGCGCCCGGGTGGTGGTGGCGGCGCCGTACGAGGGCCCGCTGCGCGACGCCACCGCCGGGGGCGCTGCGGTGCTGGCGCCCCGGCTCTGGGTTCCCGACGAGTTCGGGCTGTGCCGGTATCTGGCCGCCGGCCTGGCGGTGGTGCACGCCCTGGACCCGCGACCGACCGTCGACCTGGGCTTGCTCGCCGACGAGCTGGACGCCGAGGCGCTGCGCAACAGCGCCGCCCGGGAGCTGTTCACCAACCCGGCCAAGCTGCTGGCCGCGCGGATCGCCGAGCGCCAGATCGCGCTGGCGGGTGATGGCGCCGCGACGCTGGCGCTGGCCCGGCACGGCAGCTCGGTGCTGTTGCGGGTCGCCAACCAGGTGACGCCGGCCACCGGGCTGGCCGACGCGCTGGTCGCCCTGCACGCCGCGGCGTCGGCTGGTTCCGGGGACGGCTTCACCGATCCCGACGCTGCCCTCTTTCACGACGAAGAGATCGACGGGCCGCTGCCGCAGCGGTTGCGAATACTGGCCGTCGTCCTGGCGGCCGAGCAGCCGGGCGTCGCCGCCCGCACCGCCGGCCTGGACAACGTCTACCTGCTTGCCGCCGAGGATGTGCCCGACGGGCCCGGCGGCTCGGCCGGTTACGGCGTTTCGCCGGCGCTGGGGGGCCCCGGTAGTCCCGAGCAGCAACTGGCAGTATTGGCCGTCCGACTGGAAATGGCCGCGGTTTATATGCGACTGGTGCGGGGATAGATACAACAGTGGAACTGCTTCGCGGGGCCTTGAGAACGTACGCCTGGGGTTCGCGTACCGCCATCGCCGAGTTCACCGAACGACCGGTGCCGGCGGCGCACCCCGAGGCCGAACTCTGGTTTGGGGCGCACCCGGGTGATCCGGCCTGGCTCGAGACCGACAACGGCGAAATCACGTTGCTCGAGGCGCTGGTCGAGGACCCGGAGGGACAGCTCGGGCCGGCGTCGCGGGCCCGATTCGGCGATGTGCTGCCGTTTTTGGTCAAGGTGCTGGCCGCCGACGAGCCGCTGTCGTTGCAGGCCCATCCCAGCGCCGCCCAGGCGGCCGAGGGCTACATGCGCGAGGAGCGGGTCGGCATTCCGCTGACCTCACCGGTGCGCAACTACCGCGACACGTCGCACAAGCCCGAGTTGCTGGTGGCGCTGCACCCGTTCGAGGCGCTGGCCGGCTTCCGGCAGGCCTCGCGCACCGTCGAGCTGTTGCGGGCGCTGGCCGTCTCCGACCTGGACCCTTACATCGACCTGCTCAACGACCAGTCCGACGCCGATGGCCTGCGCGCGCTGTTCACCACGTGGATCACCGCGCCGCAACCCGACATCGACGTGCTGGTGACCGCCGTGCTGGACGGCGCGATCGCGTACCTCAGTTCGGGGGCGACCGAATTCGCCGCCGAGGCCAAGACCGTGCTCGAGCTGGGCGAGCGCTATCCCGGCGACGCCGGGGTGCTGGCGGCGCTGCTGCTGAACCGCATCACCCTGGCCCCGGGCGAGGCCATCTTCGTCTCCGCCGGCAACCTGCACACCTATCTGCGCGGTTTCGCGGTGGAGGTGATGGCCAACTCCGACAACGTGTTACGCGGCGGGCTGACCCCCAAGCACGTCGACGTGCCCGAGCTGCTGCGCGTGCTGGACTTCGCGCCCACCACCGAGGAGCAGCTGCGCCCGACCATCCGCCGCGAGGGTTTCGGCCTGATCTATGAGACGCCGACCGACGAGTTCGCCGTCGCCCTGTTGCAGCTCGACGACGAGTACGTCGGCCACGAGGTGGACGCGACGTGCAGCCATGACGGCCCGCAGATCCTGTTGTGCAGCCAGGGCTGCACGACGGTGCACGGCAAATCCGGCTCGCTGACGCTGAAGCGGGGGATGGCCGCTTGGGTCGCGGCCGACGACGCCCCGATCCGGCTGGTCGCGCACCAACCCACCAAGTTGTTCAGGGCGACGGTGGGGTTGTGACGGGGGCCTAGGCCCGATCGTGGCGACCCGCCTCGCCCGGCTGCGCCGCGCTCGCGATCGCCACGCGCTCTTTGGCGGCCTGACGCCGCTCGCCCAGCCAGAGCCGCAGATTGTGCGCCATGGCACGGCCGATGATCCGCGGCGGCGGAACCATATAGAGGCT
>NZ_LZLL01000554.1:0-28152 GCF_001669335.1 Mycobacterium sp. 1245852.3
TGGCCCCGCGCTGCATGTCGATCAGCCCGAGTGACTCACCGAGCTCCAGGTGGTCCTTCGGGTCGTCGATCGCCGCGGGCTCGCCGACCACGTCGAGCACGGCGAAGTCGTCCTCGCCGCCGGCGGGCACCCCGTCGATGACGACGTTGGAGATCGCCATGTGCGCCGCGGTGAACGCGGCCTCCGCGTCGGCCTGGGCGGCTTCGGCGGCCTTCACCTGCTCGGCCAGTTCCTTGGCGCGCGCCAGCTTGGCCGGGCGCTCCTCGGGAGAGGCCGCCCCGACGCTCTTGCTGGCGGACTTCTGTTCGGCCCGCAGCCCGTCGGCCGACGAGATCGCGGCCCGGCGGGCGGCGTCGGCGGTCAACAGCGCGTCTACCAGCGCCGGGTCCTCGCCACGACTGAGCTGGGAGCGGCGCACGGCATCGGGGTCTTCCCGGAGCAGCTTCAGGTCGATCACGGCCCTGAGACTACTTTCACCGGTTCGGGGCGGCTGGCGGCGCATCCACCGCGCAAAGTCGCAGGACTCACATCCGTAACTTTTGTCACCGGTCTCAGGCGCTCCTGTCAGAATGGAGCGGATGTCGCAAGCGCCCGAGAAGGAACTTTCGGAAGCCCGGGAAACCCGGGCGGTCGAGTCGTCCGAACAGCAGCCGTCGGCCTTCGGTTGGCCGCGCAGCCTGCAGGCCCGGGCGACCCGGCGCGCGCTGCTGCTCACCGCGCTCGGCGGCCTGCTGATCGCGGGGCTGGTCACCGCGATCCCGGTCGGCGGTCCCGGATCGGGTCGGTTCCTCGACAGCAGCCCGGTGCGCAGCACCGGAACCAAGAGCGACGCCGCCTTCAACCGGGCCGCCACCGGCGAGTGCCTGATGTGGCCGGAGACAACCCCGGAGTCGGCGAGGATCGTCAACTGCGGTGACGACCACAAGTTCGAAGTCGCCGAATCGATTGACATGCGGACGTTCCCGGGCTCCGAATACGGGCCCAACGCCGCACCCCCGACGCCCGCGCGCATCCAGCAGATCACCCAGGAGCAGTGCGAGGCCGCCGTCCGCACCTACCTCGGCCCCAAGTTCGATCCGAACAGCAAGTTCACCGTCAGCCTGCTGTGGCCCGGCGACCGGGCCTGGCGCCAGAACGGCGACCGCCGGATGCTGTGCGGTCTGCAACTGCCCGGGATGAACAACCAGCAGCAGGCCTTCAAGGGCAAGGTCGCCGACGTCGACCAGTCCAAGGTGTGGCCGGCCGGCACCTGTCTGGGCATCGACTCGGCGACCAACCAGCCGACCGACGCGCCCGTCGACTGCGCGGCGCCGCACGCCATGGAGGTCACCGGCACGGTCAACCTGGCCGAGAAGTTCCCCGGTGGCCTGCCGGCCGAGCCCGACCAGGACGGCTTCATCAAGGATTCGTGCACCAAGATGACCGACGCGTACCTGGCGCCGGTCAAGCTGCGCACCACCACCTTGACGCTGATCTACCCGACGGTGCCGCTGGCCAGTTGGACGGCGGGTAGCCGCGAGGTGGCCTGCAGCATCGGCGCGACGCTGGGCAACGGCGGCTGGGCCACCCTGCTGAACAGCGCCAAGGGCCAGCTGCTGATCAACGGTCAACCGCCCGTACCGCCGCCCGACATCCCCGAGGAGCGGCTCACCATGCCGCCGATCCCGCTTCAGGTCCCGGCTCAGCCGCCGTCCACCCAGTCCGGCGCCGGCACCGGCTCGGCCCCGGAGATCCCGCCGAACAACCAACACCTGCCCGGCCAGCAGCCCGCGCAGCAACCCCAGCAGCAGGCCCCGCAGCAGCAGGCCCCGCAACAGCAGGCGCCGCCGGCGGACAACGGCGCCCCGCCGGCCAACCCGGCACCCGAGGCACCGGCGCCCGCACCGCCACCACCGGCGAATCCCGCACCCGAGGCACCGCCCGCCGCGCCCCCGCCGGGAGGCTAGGCGGGTGTCCGTCCGGATGGATCCGCAACGCTTCGACGAACTGGTCTCCGGCGCCCTCGACCTCATCCCGCCCGAGCTGGCGGCCGCCATGGACAACGTCGTCGTGCTGGTCGAAGACCGCCATCCCGACGACGCCGAACTGCTCGGCCTGTACGAGGGCGTGGCGTTGACCGAACGTGACTCCGACTATTCCGGATCCCTGCCGGATGCCATCACCATCTACCGGGACGCGCTGCTGGACGCCTGCGAATCGGAGGACGAGGTCGTCGAGGAGGTGGCCATCACGGTGATCCACGAAATCGCTCACCACTTCGGCATCGACGACGACCGGCTGCACGAGCTGGGCTGGGCCTGAGAATCTGGCGCGGCGCCGTTTCGCCGGGCGCGGCATCCCGATTTTGTCCGCGACGGGTGCTATGAACTGACCTATGAGCATTGACTGCCGCGACTGTCGGGCAGGCTTAGATCACTGTCACGGCACCATCATTCGCCACGCGCTGCACCGGTCGGAATGCACGGAGCCGGATTGCTTCAGTCCCGAGCTGTTGCCGCACGCCTTCGTGATCGACTGCGACGCCGTCGGATGCGTGTGCACCGAAGTGATCGCCCTGGCCGTCTGACGGGTCAACCCATCGGGTCGGCGCTGGACCGCACCGCGTCCGCGACCGGCGTCGTCTCTTCCTCCGGGTAGAACGGCGGGGTCAGCGTCCCCCAACGCACGCAACTCCACCGCCCGTCGGTGATCGGGGTGAGGGCCACCGACTGGGCGTTGTCCAGGTGGTTGTCCAGCGCGAACTCGGCGTCGACGCCGGCCAGCACCGCGGCGGCCAGCCGGATCGCCGCGCCGTGGCTGACGACGACGATGTCGCCGTGGAAGTCGCGGTCGTCGAGGTAACGCAGGCGCAGGTCGGTGAGCACCGGGACGTAGCGGTCCAGCACGTCGGTGCCGGTCTCGCCGCCGGGAAGCGCCACGTCGAGCTCGCCGTGATGCCACCGCTCGTAGATCGCATTGAACTCGGCGACCGCGTCGTCGTCGTTGCGGTTTTCCAGCCGCCCGACCTGGACCTCGTGCACGCCGGCCACCTCGATCGGGGGCACGGCGACCTGGCCGCCGATCACCTCGGCCGTCTGCGAGGCCCGGGTGGCCACCGAATGCGCGAGCATCGCCGGGCGCCCCGCCCCGCGGGCGAATGCCCGCGCCTGGTCGCGGCCCAACGGGGTCAGCTCCGCACCCGGCGGGCGGGTGTCGAGCCGGCGCTCGACGTTTCCGAATGACTGGCCGTGGCGCACCAGGATCAACCGGCCGCTCACCGCCGCGCTCCCCCGGCGGACTCGTCGCGCTTGCCGTCCAGCAGCTGCTGCAGCCAGCGCGCGGCCTCCTCGGCGGAGGGCGGCAACGCCCCGGCCGGCGAGCCGGTGGGCCAGGAACCGAGATAACGCACATCAGCACAACGACGGTGCAGCGCTTTGAGTGCCTCAGCCACGGCGTCGTCGTCGATATGGCCGACGCAATCGGCGAAGAAGCGGTAGATGCCGAGACCCGTTCTGGTCGGCCGGGATTCGATGCGGGTGAGGTCGATGCCGCGGACGGCGAATTCGGCGAGCGCGGCCAGCAGCGCGCCAGGCGCGTTGTCGATGCGCAACACGACCGAGGTGCGGTCGGCTCCGGTCCGGGCCGGCGGTGGGCCCGGCCGCCCGACCAGAAGGAAGCGGGTCCGGGCGTTGGATTCGTCGACCACACCCTCGGCCAGGGTGCCCAGGCCCCAATGCGCGGCGGCCAACGGCGAGGTCACCGCGGCGTCGACGCGTCCCTCGGCGACCTGCTGGGCGGCGTCGGCGTTGGAGTACGCCGGCCGCAACGCGGCGTCGGGCAGATTGGCGGCCACCCACTGGCGCACCTGGGCCGCCGCCACACCGAAGGCCGCCAGCGTCCGCACGTCCGTGGCGCTGCGGCCTGGTTTGACGACGATGCTGAAGGCGATGTCCAGCGTGGTCTCGGCGAACACCTGCAGGGGTGAGCCGATGGCCAGGCTGTCCAGGGTCGGTGTCACCGAGCCGTCGATCGAGTTCTCGATCGGGACGCAGGCGTAGTCGGCGGTGCCGTCGCGCACGGCGTCCAGCGCCGCGGAGGTGCTTTCGACGGGCGCGGGTTGCACCCCGGCTGGGCCTTCGTCGGGAATGAGTCCCGCCGCGCTGATCTGTCGCAGCGCCGCCTCGGTGAACGTCCCCTCCGGACCGAGGTATGCGATGCGGGCCACGTCCCAACCCTAGCGGCGCGCGGGCCAGAAAAGTCTTGCGACGTCACCCCGGGTGAGTTAACTTAGGCTTACCTAATCAAAGGATGAGAATGGTGTTACCGCTGAGCTGCCCTGCCCCGACGACCGCCGAACGGATCCGCAGCGCCTGTGTCCGCGCCAGCGGCGCGCTGCTGGCCATCGAGCACGACGACCCGGTCCCCACCCCCCTGCACCACCTGATGGACGACGGATCGGTTGCGCTGGCGCTTCCCGTCGAGCGGGAACGGGAATTGGTGCGCCCCATCTCGGGGTCCCAGGCGCTGCTGGAGCTGACCGACTACGCGCCCCTACCGCTGCGCGAACCGGTCCGCTCGCTGGTGTGGGTGCGCGGTCGCCTCCAAGAGGTACACCCGACGGAGATCCTCGATCTGCTCGACCTGATCGCCGCCGAGTGCCCGAATCCCGCCCTGCTGGGCATCGATACCCCACGCTGCAGGCCCGGCGGCGGCGACGAGCCGCGCTACACCCTGTTGCGGCTCGAGATCGCCTCGGTGGTCGTCACCGACGCCACCGGCGCCGAGCCGGTCAGTGTGGCCGACCTGCTGGACGCCCGCCCGGATCCGTTCTGCGCGCTCGAGTCAAGCCTGCTGTGGCACCTGGACACCGCCCACAGCGACGTCCTCGCGCGGCTGGTGTCCCGGCTGCCGGCGCCGCTGCGGCGCGGGCACGTCCGGCCTTTGGGCCTGGACCGCTACGGCGTCCGGTTCCGTGTCGAGGGAGACGATCGCGATCACGACGTCCGGCTGCCGTTCCATAAGCCGGTCGACGACATGACCGGCCTGAGCCAGGCGATCCGGGTGCTGATGGGCTGCCCCTTCATCAACGGGCTTCGGGCGCGCGGCTAGCCGAGAGCGCGGCGCACCGGCGCGACCGAGCGCCGGCCACGTACGTTTACTCGGGTGAACGGCGAGCGCGCACCCCAGCCTCGGCGCCCGCTTGGGCCGCCCGGGCCACCGCGCCCCGAGCCGCCGCAGGTGATCCACCGCCACGCCGGCCCGCCGCCGTCGCCGACGGCGGAGACCCAGCCGCTGAACCGGCCGAGGGCGCGTCCCGCCGCCGTGTCGGCGCCCGGGCCGGCGGCGCCGTCGCGACCTCAGGCCCCGCGCACGTCACCCAAGCGCCGCAAGCGCCGCTGGCTCCGCACGGTGCTGTCGATCCTGCTGGTGGGGGCACTGCTGCTCGGCGCGGGCGTCGTCGCCGGGGCCATCTGGTTCGACACCAAACTGCACCGCGAGGAGGTCCTGGCCGACTATCCGGACCGGCCCGCGGCCGGCCGGGGGACCAACTGGCTGGTCGTCGGATCGGACAGCCGCCAAGGCCTCACCGCCGAGCAGCAACAAGACCTGGCCACGGGCGGCGACATCGGTAACGGGCGTACCGACACGATCCTGCTGGTTCACGTGCCGAGCATCGGATCCGCAGCGCAGACGTCGATGGTGTCGATACCGCGCGACTCCTACGTGCCGATCCCGGGGCACGGCAAAGACAAGATCAATGCCGCGTTCGCGATGGGCGGTGCGCCGCTGCTGGTGCGGACGGTGGAGCAGGCCACCGGATTGCGCCTCGATCACTACGCGGAGATCGGGTTCGGCGGGTTCGCCGGCTTGGTGGACGCGCTGGGCGGGGTGACGGTGTGCCCGACGACGTCGCTCAACGACCCGTTGGCCGGCATCGACCTGCCCGCGGGTTGCCACACCCTCGACGGGCGCAACGCGCTGGGCTACGTCAGGTCCCGCGACACGCCCCGCGCCGACCTGGACCGGATGGTCAACCAGCGTCAGTTCGTGGCGGCGCTGCTGCATCGGGCCGCAAGCCCCGCGGTGTGGCTCAACCCCTGGCGCTGGTATTCGGTGCCGCGGGCGGCCGCCGACGCGCTGACCGTCGACCGCGGCGACCACGCCTGGGATCTGGCCCGGCTCGGCTGGGCGCTGCATGGGTCGACCACCACCATGACCGTGCCGATCGGCCAGTTCACCAGCGGTGACGCCGGCTCGGTGGTGGTGTGGAATCACGATGCGGCCAAGCGGTTGTTCCAGGCGCTGGCTTCCGATGCGCCGGTGCCTCCCGCCGCGGCGGACGAACCGCAATAGCGGCCGGGCTAGCCGCTGCCGTCGCCGGCGCGGTTGCCCTGCAACCACGCCTTGGTGCGACCGGGGTGGTGGGTGGCGAGCCAGGCCACCCCGACGTCGCGGCAGAAATCGATGTCCTGGTAATCGTCGACGTTCCAGCAGTAGACCGCCCTGCCCTGGGCGATGGCCCGGTCGGCGAGCTGGGGATACTCCTTCAGCGTCGTCAGCGAAGGCCCAACGGCGGTGGCGCCGATAGCGGTGGGCGCGCCGCTGGTCAGGTAACGCCCGGTCTTGCCGAGCAGCACCGTGGGCAGCAGCGGGGCGGCCCGCCGGATCCGCCAGACCGCGGACGCCGAAAACGACATGACCACCGCACGGGACCGGTCAGCCGACGCGGGCGCGGCGATGCCGAACCGATGCAGCGACGCGAGCAGCTTGGTCTCGACCAACGACCCGTAGCGGACGGGGTGCTTGGTTTCGATGAACAGCTTCACCGGCCGATGCCAATCCAGCACCAGCGAGACCAGCGCGTCCAGCGTCAACAAGCTGGTGTCGCCGTGCGTGCCGTCCTCGCGCCAGCTGTCGTGCCACGCCCCGTACTCGAGCTCACGCAGTTCGGCGAGGGTCATGGTGCTGACCAAGCCCGCGCCGGTCGAGGTCCGGTCCAGCCGGCGGTCGTGCACGCACACCAGGTGGCCGTCACGGGTCAGCCGCACATCGCATTCCACGCCGTCGGCGCCTTCTTTGAGCGCGAGGTCGTAGGCGGCCAGCGTGTGTTCGGGCCGCGCCGCCGAAGCGCCGCGGTGGGCGACGACATAAGGATGCCCGGCGAGCACCTCGTCGGCCCACGTCATACCCCTATGCTGCCGGTTCCTGCCCCTTCAACTCAACTGGGTCGGCCGACGCCGGCGCGGCGGGCCCGTCATCGGGAACCGCGACCCAGCGATGCGCGGGACGTGCGACGGGTTTGCGCTGGAATCCCTCGAAGACGCGGGTCGCGGCGGCCAGCGTGGCGGCCGCCAACAGGTACGCGAAGACCATCAGCACGGTGTTGTTGGCGATGCCCTGGGCGTCGGTGGCGAAGCTGGTCGCGATGGCGGCGATGGACACGGCGCAGCTGCAAACCCACGCCACCCACCACTGCAGGATGGTGCCGCGCAGCCGGGCGTAGTGCTCCTCGAGCAGCGCCAGCTCGATCACGTACACCGGGGCCCACAGCAAATTGGCCAGCGGCACGACGCAACCGGCCCACAGCGCCCGCGTGGAGCGCGGCTCGGGCAGACCGTGATGGGCGAAGACGGCGGCGCGGCGCGCGATCATCCAGCGGATCAGCAGCACGCCGGCGGCGATCACCGCCGCACCGGCGCCCACGCTGGCGAGCACGCCGAGCCAGTCGGCGCCGATGGCCACCCACGTGTTCAGCAAGGTGTTCCGGTTGATCACCAGCAGCACGTAGCGCACCACGTAGACCAGGGCGGCGATGCTGAGTACCAGCACGCCCACAAAGGACGCGGTGCGAACGATTTGCGCCGACGGCCCGGACGGCGCGGCCGCCTCAGCCGCCGCAGGCGCCTGCTCGACCCGGTCGGCCAAACCCCAGCGCGGGATCACGGTGTAACGCGGCGTGGGTCCGAGGGGACGGCGCCCGCGTCGCACCGGCGGCGCGGCACCGGGGCGCACCGCTATCCAGCGATAGCCGGGCGGTAGCCGCGGCGGCGTGCGCTGCCAGCCGGGCGACCTCGAAGGGCGGGCCGGAGCCGGGGCCCCCGGCGCACTCCAGCGCGGATCGGCAGCGGGGCTGTCCGGCGAGGGCGCCAGCAGGGCTCCGCGGCAGCGGGGACACCATTCGCGTTGCCGGTCACGCACGTTCCAGCGGGTGCCGCACTGGGAGCACACCTGGATCACCGGACCAGACTAACGCCGTCCCGGTGCGGGCCTCGGGACCGCCGGCCGCGGGCCCGCCCGGCGGCCGTCGCCGTCGGTCGCGGGGAGCGGGATCGGCAACCCGCGCGGCGCCGCCGACTATCCACAGTTTCCACAGGTTTATCCACATAGACCCACGGGGTATAGAAAGCATCGCTACAGCCTCTGGCGGCTGACCGTGGTGTGACTGTGGATAACACCCGGCGTCGCTGGCACGCCATAGACAGCCCGGAGCGGTCGTTGAGCGAAATGGATTGCCTCACTAAGCACCCGTGCGAGCAGCGCGTCCGGCCGAGGATCAACCCCGCGCCCGGAGCGGGCGTTGGAGCCCGGCCGCCTTCGCCAAGCCGCAGTTCAGCGCGATATTTCTTCAGCCCGCCACAAAGCGCTATGATCGCGTTCGCAAAAAGTGTTTGTGACTCACCTCACTGACGCGAGGTGACCGGGGGTGAAAGGCGATTGATGGCCACGCATTCGTTCGGTCCGGGTTCACCGGGCCCGTCGAAGTCGTACTGCGGCTCCCCGGCGTGGAATCACAGCTACAGCATCGCCGCGCTGCGCGCCGGGCTGATCGCCCTGGCATTGCTGGCCGTGCTCGCGGTCATCGTCTTGTTCTGAACTACCGCTCAGCGGGTATTCGCGTTCCGGCTCACAAGGGTCGTTCTTGCGGAGCGCGCGGTCATGGAGCAGGGTTGATAACGGCCGGCCGCCGCGAGGCGGCGCCGCGCGACTGAGCGTCAAGACGATAATCGAAGAAAGGAATGCCGTGGCTGAATACACCCTGCCCGACTTGGACTGGGACTATGCAGCGTTGGAACCGCACATCTCCGGGCAGATCAACGAGATCCACCACAGTAAGCACCACGCCACGTACGTCAAAGGCGTGAACGACGCTCTGTCCAAGCTCGAAGAGGCCCGCGCCAACGAGGACCACGCTGCGATCTTCCTGAACGAAAAGAATCTCGCCTTCCACCTGGGCGGCCACGTCAACCACTCGATCTGGTGGAAGAACCTGTCACCGGACGGCGGCGACAAGCCGACCGGTGAACTGGCCGCCGCGATCGATGACGCCTTCGGATCCTTCGACCGCTTCCGCGCGCAGTTCAGCGCGGCCGCCAACGGGCTGCAGGGTTCGGGCTGGGCGGTCCTGGGCTACGACACCCTGGGCAGCCGGCTGCTGACCTTCCAGCTCTACGACCAGCAGGCCAACGTTCCGCTCGGCATCATCCCCTTGCTGCAGGTCGACATGTGGGAACACGCCTTCTACCTGCAGTACAAGAACGTCAAGGCGGACTACGTCAAGGCGTTCTGGAACGTCGTCAACTGGGCGGACGTGCAGAAGCGGTACGAGGCCGCGACGTCGAAAACCCAGGGCCTTATTTTCGGCTGACTTCATTTCGATCGGCGGGGGCGTCGCGCGTTGCGCGGCGCCCCAGTCGTTTGTCCGGCCCTCGCTCGACCGCGTGAGTAGGTCTGCGCCGCTGACCGTGTCGTGTTGCACGGCGCCTAAACCGCAGGCATGCTTAATTATTCGGACTTGCCAGTGTGGTTGTTCCAAGCGGAGTCATCGCGCGGAGGTCGAGATGGAAACTGGGTCGGACGGGCCTATCGGGGTGTCCCCGTTCCATTCTCGTGGTGCCTTGAAGGGGTTCGTGATCTCCGGGCGGTGGCCCGACTCGACCAAGGAATGGGCCCAGCTCCTCATGGTCGCCGTCAGAATCGCGTCGCTGCCCGGATTGCTCTCGACCACAACGGTGTTCGGTGCGCGCGAAGAACTTCCGGACGAACCTGCGCCCGGCACGGTTGGCCTGGTGCTGGCCGAGGGCACGGTGTTCGGTGAATCCGCCATCCAGCCAGGCTATTTCGCGGAGCATCAGCCGCCGGCTCTGCTCATGTTGCACCCGCCGTCGGAAACCACGCCGTCACTGCCCGAATGCACCGGCGCGGCATCGGGATGCGTCTTGCTGCCGGGACTGCCCTATCTCGGACTCGAGCATCGTGCGGCCTGGGTGGAGGCCGAGGCCGACGGGACCATCACCTCGATGGTGAGCCGGGTCGGCGTCGACCCGATCAGCCACCCCGATACGGCGATACTGGCGATGCTGCTCGCCGCGTAACGAAATGCCGGTTTGCGCCGCGCTTTCGCTGCCCGCGCGCGAATCGCGATTCGCCTTGCCCGACGCTGGCGTGACCGTCTGCACCCGCGCGGCCCGTTTCCGCAACCGCGGCCCCATAGACGCTGCGGCGCCGCAGAACCGTCGACGCAATCGGGACGCTACCAGCGGTATCCGGCTAAGTTAACGACGCCTCGACCACCGGCGGCCGGGGCCGCACGCCGGGCACGCGCGACCGTCGCGCAGGCGTTTTTCCAACTCGACAGCAAAGGATGGGCTAAATCGCCTCGGATCGTCGGCCCGTTGCGGAGCGATCGCCCAGCACGTTTCGGCATATTATCGCACCCGTCAGCGCGCGGTTCGCCCGCCACCTTGGAACGAACCTGCAATTCTGCGGATAACCTGTGAGTTCCAAGTATTTAGTGGACACCCCAGCGAATCAGTTAGACGCTCGTCAAGTGGGGAGTTGGCAAGCGTCAGCTATGCCGGTCGGGAATCCCTTGGGGTTTGCACCTGGTTACGGTCACCAAGCCTCGCTACCATGATCAGCAAATACACCTAGGTAATAGTTCACTTCTACAGCCCAGTGGAGGTCATATCAATGAGCACGACGTTCGCTGCTCGCCTGAATCGCCTGTTCGACACGGTGTATCCCCCGGGACGCGGGCCGCACACCTCCGCGGAAGTGATCGCGGCGCTCAAGGCGGAGGGCATAACGATGTCGGCTCCCTACCTCTCCCAGTTGCGTTCCGGCAACCGCACCAACCCGTCGACGGCGACCATGGCCGCTTTGGCCAATTTCTTCCGCATCAAGTCGGCGTACTTCACCGACGACGAGTACTACGAGAAGCTCGACAAGGAACTGTCGTGGTTGGCCACGACGCGCGACGACAATGTGCGCCGCATCGCGGTTCGCACGGCAGAGCTGTCCCCCGAGGCGCAGCGCGAGGTCATGGAGCGAGTCAACGAACTGCGCCGCGCCGAGCACTTAGACGCCTGACGTCCACGCCGGGCACCGGCCATCGAGCCTGCCCTGGAGGGCTGCCGCCCGCCCATTCCGATTAGGGTTGGCTCAGCGGATCGCGCAACCGCGAGAGCGATAGACAACGATTGCCAGCGAGATCACCGGGAGGCGGCCGGGAATGGGCCTGTTCCGCAAGCGAAAGAGCCGCGCGACGCGTCGCGCCGAAGCCCGCGCGATCAGGGCCCGCGCGAAGCTCGAGGCCAAGCTGGCCGCGAAAAACGAGGTGCGCCGCGCCAAATCCGCTCAGCGGGCCGAGAGCAAGGCGCTGCGCGCGCAGATCAAGGCGCAACGGGACCGCGACCGCAACGCCCTGAAGGTCGCGGAGGCCGAACTCAAGGCCGTGCGGGAGGGCAAGATCTTCTCACCGACGCGGATCCGCCGGGTGCTGACGGTGTCCCGGTTGCTCGCGCCGATCCTCACGCCGCTCATCTACCGGGCGGCGGTCGCGGCCCGCGCGCTCATCGATCAGCGTCGCGCGGATCAACTCGGCATTCCGCTGGCGCAGATCGGCCAGTTCTCCGGTCACGGCGCCCAGCTGTCGGCCCGCATCGCGGGGGCGGAGAAGTCGCTGCGCACGGTGCAGGACAAGAAGCCCAAGGACGCCGAGACCAAGCAGTTCGTCTCCGCCATCGCCGAGCGGCTCAGCGACCTGTCGGCGGCGGTCACCGCCGCCGAGAACATGCCGGCCGCGCGCCGCCGGGCGGCCCACGCCGCGATCTCGACGCAGCTCGACGGGATCGAGGCGGATCTGATGGCCCGCCTCGGACTGAGCTGACCTCTCGCAGGAAAGGCGGCACTCCGGCATGCCCGTCCACCGCAGGTGGGTCTCACGCACGCTGACGGCGCTCGTTGCGGCGGCCGCCCTCTATCTCGGGTCGGCGGCCCAGCTGCCCGCCGCCTGGGCGCACGTGCACGCCAGCAGCGACAACGCGGTGCGCGGGGCCATGGCTATCGTCACGTTCCAGGTGCCCAACGAGTCGAACAACGGGGCGCTCACCACCGCGCTGACCGTCACCCTTCCCAACGTGCCGTCGGCGCGCACCGAAAGCCAGCCGGGCTGGACGGCCCGGCTCGACCGCGACGCCGCGTCGGGCACCGTGCGCTCGGTGACGTGGACCGCCGCCCTCACCGGCGGCATCGGGCCAGATCAATTCGCCCTGTTCCGGCTGTCGGTCAAGCTGCCCGACGCCGACACCGTCAGCTTCCCCGCCGCGCAGAGCTACTCCGACGGAACCGTCGTGAAGTGGGATCAGCCGCCGCTGCCGGACGGGAGCGAGCCGGAGCACCCGGTACCCACGCTCACCCTCGCCACCGGACCGGCGGCACCGCATCAACACCACGGCTCCCCCGGCCCCCCGCCGACCGGGCCCACTGTCGCCGATAACACCGCCCGGCTGCTGGGCGGCGCCGCTCTGGTGGTCGCCGCCGCGGGCATCGCGATGGCACTGATCCGCCGGCGGGCATGAAGCGCCTGGCGGTTGGCGCGTGCGTCGGCGTTATGTTCCTGATCGCCACGTTGACCGCGCCGGCCGCGTCGGCCCACGCCACCCGCTTGGCCACCGATCCCGCAGCCGATGCAGCGCTGGCGACGGGCCCGCAGCGGGTGAGCGCCACGTTCAACGAGCAGTTGCAAACCACGTTCGCCGCCATGACGGTGGTCGGGCCCGACGGCAACGTGTGGTCCACGGGAGAGCCCACGGTGCAGGGCGCGGTGGTCGGCATCGCCCTGCGGCCACTCGGGCCGGCCGGAACGTACGCGGTGAACTACCGCGTCACCTCCGCCGATGGCCACGTGGTGTCCGGATCATGGTCGTTTCGGCTCACGGTGCCCGGCACCGGCACGCCCGGTCCCCCCGCGGCGGCCCCGGCGGGCGGCGGTACCGTCCCGGTCTGGCCGTTCGTGGCCGTCGCAGTGGCGCTCGTCGCCGCCGGCGCCTGGTGGGCGGCGCGGGGTAGGCGCTGAGTACGGCCAGCGAGGCGCCCCGACGCGTCCTGGCATGATGGGACCTTGAACCCGGTGAGCCAGGGGAACGACGACAGAGGAAGCTCAAGGAGCGGCCGCATGGCAGACCCGCAGGACCCAACGAACAGCGCACCTGACGGCGCCGGCATCCCGCCGGAGAAGACACCGCCCGCCAAGGCGGTGAAGAAGACCGCGAAAGCGCCCGCCAAGAAGGCCCCTGCGAAGAAGGCGCCCGCCAAGAAAGCGCCGGCCAAAAAAGCACCCGCCAAGAAGGTGCCGGCCAAGAGCGCCGAACCGGCGCCCCCAAAGCCACCCGAACGCCCGGCCGAGCAGCCGCTCGACGTCGCACAGCGGGCCGAAAGCAACGGCGACCTCACGGCCGCCGCCAAAGATGCTGCCGCGCAGGCGAAATCCACCGTGGAGGCCGCCAACAATCCCGTCGCTCCCGCGATCGCCGGTCCTGCGGCGGGTCAGTCCCCGGTGCCCCTGATCGTTGCCCTGGCCGTCAGCCTGCTGGCCATCCTGCTCATTCGCCAGCTGCGTCGCCGCTGAGCGGCGGACGTCTAACGTGTCAGAAGTGACGGTGTCATTCCGGCCGACGGCCGACCTCGTAGACAGCATCGGTCCCGACGTACGCAGCTGCGACGTGCAATTCCGCCAGTTGGGCGGCCGGACCGAATTCGCCGGCCCGATCAGCACCGTGCGGTGTTTTCAGGACAACGCGCTGCTGAAATCGATCCTCTCGGAGCCCGGCGGCGGCGGGGTTCTGGTCATCGACGGCCACGGTTCCCTGCACACCGCTCTGGTCGGCGACGTCATCGCCGAGTTGGCCCGTACCAACGGCTGGGCCGGGCTGATCGTCAACGGCGCCGTGCGCGACTCGGCCACGCTGCGGGGCATGGACATCGGCATCAAGGCGTTGGGTACCAATCCCCGCAAGAGCACCAAGACCGGTGCCGGCGAGCGCGACGTCGAGGTCACCCTGGGCGGGGTGACGTTCACCCCGGGCGAGATCGCCTACAGCGACGACGACGGAATAGTCGTCGTCGCCGCAGACTGACGCGCTAAACGGCCACCGGGGCAGGCTTTTTCGCGAACTTCAAGCCTTCATCGTCGACCCTGCCGCGCCGGATCGTGCGCATGTCGAAGAAGTAGTTCTGCTTGAGCCGCCACGGCGCCCGCGACCCCGACTTCGGCAGCAGGTGCATCGACCGCCGGAAGTAGCCGGGAGTGAAGTCCATGAACGGCAGCTCGTCGACATCGCTGCCCGGGTGCTGCGGCTCGACGAAGTCAAAGCCGTTGGCATCCATGTAGTTCAGCAATCGGCACACGAACTCCGAGACCAGGTCGGCCTTCAGCGTCCAGGACGCGTTCGTGTATCCGAAGGTGATCGCGAAGTTGGGCACACCGGAGAACATCAGCCCCTTGTAGGTCATCAACGAGGTCAGGTCGATGTCCTGGCCGTTGCGGGTCGGCTTCACCCCGCCCAGCAACTGCATGTTCAATCCCGTTGCGGTGACGATGATGTCGGCCGACAGCTCCTCACCCGAGGTGAGCTTGATGCCCGTCTTGGTGAACCGGTCGATGGTGTCGGTGACGACGTCGGCCTTGCCGTGCCGGATGGTCCGGAAGAAGTCGCCGTCGGGGGCCAGGCACAGCCGCTCGTCCCAGACGTTGTAGCGCGGACCGAAGTGCTTTTCGACGTCGTAGCCCTCCGGCAGGCGTCGCTGCGCCATCGTCATCAACGTCTTGCGCATGTAGCCCGGGGCCTTGCGGGACAGCTGGTACTGGAAAGTGCTGAACGCGATGGCCTTCCAGCGGTTGGCCATGTGCGCGAGGCGCTCGGGCAACAGCCGGTTGGCCTTCTCGGCGAACGGATCGACCCCGGGCAGCGACCCGATGTAGGTCGGCGAGCGCTGCAGCATGGTCACGTGGCCGGCGCCCGAGTTCACCAGGGCGGGAATCAGGGTGATCGCGGTGGCACCGGATCCGATCACGACGATCCGCTTGCCCGCGTAGTCGAGGTCCTCCGGCCAGTGCTGCGGGTGGACGATGGTGCCGCCGAAGTCCTCGGAGCCCGGGAAGGTTGGCGAGAACCCCTCGTCGTAGTTGTAGTAGCCGGTGCAGGCGAACAGGAACGAGCACGTGATCTCGCTTTGCCGGCCGTCACTCTCGACGGTCACGGTCCAGCGGTTGTCGTTGTCGGACCAGTCGGCGGCCACCACCCGGTGGCGGTAGCGGATCTTCGGCTCGATCTTGTTCTCGACGGCGGTCTCCTTGATGTAGGCCTTGATCGAGGCCCCGTCGGCGATGGACTTCGCCGAGCGCCAGGGCTTGAACCGGAAGCCCAGGGTGAACATGTCCGAGTCCGACCGGATGCCCGGGTACTTGAACAGGTCCCAGGTTCCGCCGAGGTCGGCGCGGCGTTCGAGGATGGCGTAGCTCTTTGTCGGGCAGCGTTCCTGCAGGTGCCAGGCCGCGCTCACGCCGGAGATGCCGGCGCCGACGATGAGGACGTCGAGATGCTCAGTCATGAATCCAACGCTATCAACACCGTGTTGAGCCAGTCAACACCGTGTCGAAACTCTCAACAGCGTGTAAAGTAGCGGCCGTGACTACCGTCGGTTCCGCCCGCACGCACCGGGGCAGGCGTTCGGCGCGCCCGTCCGGCGACGACCGTGAACTGGCCATCCTGTCCACCGCCGAACAACTGCTGCGGGAGCGCTCGCTCGCCGACATCTCCGTCGACGACCTGGCCAAGGGTGCCGGCCTGTCCCGGCCGACGTTCTACTTCTATTTCCCGTCCAAGGACGCGGTGCTGCTCACCCTGTTCGAACGGGTCATCATGCAGGCCGACTCCGCGCTTCAGACCATGGTCGCCAACCCGCCCGCCGACCTGAAAGCGTTGTGGCGCATCGGGATCAACGTGTTCGTCGAGACCTTCGGGGCGCATCGCGCGGTGTCACTGGCCGCCGACGCGGCGCGCAGTAACAAGGACGTCGACGACCTGTGGTCGCGCTTCATGCAGAAGTGGGTGGACCACATCACCACCGTGATCGAAGCCGAGCGCGCCCGCGGCGCGGCGCCGGTGACGCTGCCGGCCCGCAACCTGTCCGCGGCGCTGAACCTGCTCAACGAGAAGGTCATGCTCAGCTCGTTCGCCGACGCGCGGCCCTCGGTGCCCAGCGAGCAGTTACTCGACACGCTGGTGCACATCTGGGTCAGCAGCGTCTACGGCGACGCCTGCTGAAACTCAGCCGTCGGCGCCCTGTGCGAACATATGTTCGTGCGGTGCGATGCGTCCATCCTGCACGCGGACCTGGATTCCTTCTACGCGTCCGTCGAGCAGCGCGACGACCCCACCCTGCGGGGCCGACCGGTGATCGTGGGCGGCGGTGTGGTGCTGGCCGCGAGCTACGAGGCCAAGGCCTACGGCGTGCGCACGGCCATGGGCGGGTCGCAGGCGCGGCGGTTGTGCCCGCACGCCGTGGTGGTGCCGCCGCGGATGAGCGCCTATTCGCGCGCCAGTGACGCGGTTTTCGAGGTGTTCCGCGACTGCTCCCCGATCGTCGAGCCGCTGTCGGTGGACGAGGCCTTCCTCGACGTCGGCGGGCTACGGCGGGTCAGTGGCACGCCGGTCGCGATCGCCGAGCGGCTGCGCGCGGACGTGCGCGAGCGCGTCGGGCTGCCGATCACCGTCGGCGTCGCGCGCACGAAGTTCCTCGCCAAAGTCGCCAGCCAGGAGGCCAAGCCCGACGGGCTGTTGATGGTGCCGCCCGACCAGGAGCTGGCCTTCCTGCGGCCGCTGCCGGTGCGCCGGCTCTGGGGTGTGGGCGCGGTAACCGCCGAGAAGCTGCGTGCGCACGGCATCGTGACGGTCGCCGACGTCGCCGAGCTCAGCGAGTCCGCGCTGGGTTCCATGGTGGGCGGGGCGATGGGCCGCCAGTTGTACGCCCTGTCCCGCAATATCGACCGCCGCCGGGTGACCACCGGTGTCCGTCGCCGGTCTGTCGGCGCGCAGCGAGCGCTGGGTCGCGCCGGAAACACCCTGTCCGCCAACGAGATCGACGCCGTCGTGGTCAATCTGATCGACCGGATCACCGGCCGCATGCGCGCCGCCGGACGCACCGGCCGCACCGTGGTGCTGCGGCTGCGCTTCGACGACTTCGGCCGGGCGACCCGATCGCGCACCCTGCCGTGGGCCACGTCATCGACGGCGCCCCTGCTGGCCACCGCGCGCGGGCTGGTCGCGGACGCGGCGTCGCTGATCGCCCAGCGCGGCCTGACGCTAATCGGCTTCGCCGTGTCGGGCATCGACCGCAGCGGCTCCCAGCAGCTGATGCTGCCGTTCGGCGGCGATACCAATCGACTCGCCATCGACGCGGTGATCGACCGCGTGCGGGATCGGTACGGCAAGTCCGCCCTGACGCCCGCGGTTTTGGTCGGCCGCGATCCGGGTATAGAGATGCCGCACCTACCCGACTGACCCGTTTTCGGTGTTTATTCTAATTATTGTCTGCCACAACACTTTTCGATGATTTGAGGTTCATTTGAATCGGCGTTGCGACGCCGGTTGTGCGGCGGCCCGATTGTTAGGCTGGCGAAAACCCGACCTCGAAAGTGAGCAATTGAATCCGATGCCGCCGCAGCAATCCCGCGACACCGGCCTGCCCCACGAGGGTCTCGTGCTTGGTTACAGCGCGTTACTCGCCCTATCCGCGGGCTTCGTCAACGCCGTGGCACTGCTGATTTTGGCGGTGCCCGTTGGCAATCTGACGGGGATCACCACGCAGCTGGGCATGCACACCGCCAACCCGTGGCTGTACGAAGGCCACGTGCTCGGCGCGATTTTTCTAGGCTTCCTGACGGGAGCGACCATCGCCGGGGCGATCCTCGCACCCACCGATGGTCTTGCCGGCCCACGCCATGCCGCCGTGCTCTTCCTCGAGGCAGGCTTGCTGGTGCTCGCCGCGGCCGGGGTCGAGGAGACCGTCGTCAGGGCACAGATCAACGCTCTCGGCATCGAGCAGACCGCGGTGCAGGCGCTGCTCGCCGCCGCGGCGCTCGGTCTGCAAAACGGGATGACGTCGAGCTTTCGCGGAATGGCGATCCGCACCACGCACTTCACCGGAACGGTCACCGACCTCGGGCTGATCCTCGGTCGCAGCCGGCTACACGGAATCAAGAACTGGAAAACGGCGATACTGGCGACGACCCTCGTGTTATTCGTCGGCGGCGGCGTGGCCGGGATCGCGTTCGGGGCTCAGCTGGGGGGTTACGCGTTGCTCATCCCGGCCGCGACCTGCGCGACGGTCGGCGCCGCCAACCTGCTGCAGGGCGCCGGACGCAGCGACGACGCACCGGTTCCCCAGGACTCCGAACCGGTGCAGGTCTGAGCGGCGGCTCAATTGGCGGTCCACTCCAGCAGCCGCTCGGCGGGCCAGGTGTTGACGATCCGGTCGACGGGCACGCCCGCGTCCAGCGCGCGCTGGGCGCCATAGCCGAGGAAATCCAGCTGACCGGGCGCGTGCGCGTCGGTATCGATGGTGAACACACAGCCGATCTCGAGCGCCAGGTTCAGCAGCCGGCTGGGCGGATCGCGCCGCTCGGGGCGGGAGTTGATCTCCACCGCCGTGCCGTGGTCGCGGCACGCGGTGAACACCGCCTCGGCGTCGAACTTGGATTCCGGCCGGATGCCGCGATTCCCGGAGACCAGCCGGCCGGTGCAGTGCCCCAACACGTCGGCGTGCGGGTTGGCCACCGCCCGCAGCATCCGCCGGGTCATCGCGGGCGCATCCATCGACAGCTTGGAGTGCACGCTGGCCACCACCACGTCGAGGCGCTCGAGCAGCTCGGGTTCCTGGTCGAGGCTGCCGTCGTCGAGGATGTCGACCTCGATCCCGGTGAGGATGCGCATCGGCGCGCACTTCTCCCGCAGGCCGTCGATCACGTCGAGCTGCTTGCGCAACCGCTCGGGTGAGAGCCCGTTGGCGATGGTCAGCCGCGGCGAATGGTCGGTCAACGCGCAGTACTCGTGCCCCAGCGCCGCCGCGCTGGCCATCATCTCCTCGATCGGCGCCGAGCCGTCCGACCAGTTGGAATGCAGATGCAGATCCCCGCGCAGCGCGGAACGGATGTCACCGCCGCCAAGATCCTCGGCACTGGAACGCAATTCGACGAGAAGATCGGGTTCGCGGCCGGACCACGCCTGGTCGATGACCTTGGCGGTCTTGGGGCCGATCCCCGGCAAGGACTGCCAGCTGTTGGCCTGGCCGTGCCGCTCGCGGGTCGCGTCGTCGAGGCCCTCGATGATGTCGGCCGCATTGCGGTAAGCCATCACGCGCCGGGGGTCGTGGCGGCTGCGGTCCTTGAAATAGGCGATCTGCCGTAACGCCGCTACCGGGTCCATGACTCCAGTGTGCCCGCGCGGTGATTGCAAGCGCGGCGAAGCCGCGCAGCAGGTCACCGCACGACCTCCGCGGTGATTGCAAGCGCGGCGAAGCCGGGCGCAGCAGGTCACCGCACGATCTCCCCGCTTACAACAGCTGCCCGGCGACGAATCCGGCGAGCAGCACGCTGAAGCCGCCGATCTCCCCGGCGATCAGCGCCGTCATCGCCAGCACGAGACGCCCGTCGGCGTTTTCGAACTGGTTGACGGTGTCGCGCCGCGCGCCGTGGCTGATGTAGGCGGCGATGGCGGCCACGAAGAAGAAGACGACCACCCCCGCCGCCGTCAGGTTCACCCAGACCGGCCAGGCGCTCAGTTGCACGAACACCGCGAGCAGCAGCGTCGCGAACGAATACAGCAGCGCCGCCCGATGCGCGATGTCGACGTAGGGATGCGCGAGGTGGTTCTCCGACGCCATCATCTCGCGGTATTTCCACACGCCCAGCACCAGCGCGAGCAGGAAGATCAGGCCCGCCGCCAGCAGGGTGATCTTGGTGTCCATTCCGAGGGAGCCGCAGACAGCAGTCATCGTGAGCTTGAGTTTAGTTGTCCTTCATAAACACCGACTAACGTCGACGGCATGCGATTCGCGTTCAAGACTTCCCCGCAGAACACCACCTGGGCACAGATGCTCGCCGTCTGGCAGGCGGCCGACGACATCGAGGTCTACGAGTCCGGGTGGACGTTCGACCACTTCTACCCGATCTTCTCCGACAGCAGCGGGCCCTGCCTGGAGGGCTGGACGACGCTGACCGCCCTCGCCCAGGCCACCAAGCGGCTCCGGGTGGGCACCCTGGTCACCGGGATCCACTACCGCCACCCCGCGGTCCTGGCCAACATGGCCGCCGCCCTCGACATCATTTCGAACGGACGGCTCGAGCTGGGCATCGGCGCCGGCTGGAACGAGGAGGAGTCCGGCGCCTACGGCATCGAACTGGGCAGCATCAAGGAACGCTTCGACCGCTTCGAGGAGGCGTGCGAGGTGCTGACCAGCCTGCTCAGCCAGGAGACCACCGACTTCGACGGCAAGTTCTACCAGCTCAAAGGCGCCCGCAACGAGCCCAAGGGCCCGCAGCGCCCGCACCCACCGATCTGCATCGGCGGCAGCGGGGAAAAGCGCACGTTGCGCATCACCGCGCGCTACGCCCAGCACTGGAATTTCGTGGGCGGTCCGCCCGACGTCTTCGCCCACAAGCGCGACGTGCTGGCATCGCACTGCGCGGACATCGGCCGCGACCCCAAGGAGATCACGCTCTCGGCCCACCTGCGCCTGGAGCCGGATCTGAATTACGGGAAGGTCATCGAGGACGCGGCCGGGCTGGCCGCCGAGGGCTTGGATCTGGGCATCGTCTACCTGCCGCCGCCGCACGACCCAGCCGTGCTCGAACCGCTCGCCGAGGCGATCCGCGACTCGGGCCTATGGGAGCGGTGACGGCGCCTTTGGGGCGGCCCGGCGGAAATCCCGCCGGGCGCATGTTGAGCAAACCCGCGGCGCGCCGCTGAGCGCGCCGAACGGGCGGTCACGCACCGAACAGCAGCAAGTCCTGGGGGGTCACCAAGCGTTCGTGCTTGGCCGGGAACTCCCGACTTTTGACCGGGTGACGCAACCATGACCAGGCGATTCGCCCCATCCGTGACTGAGGTAATGGGTGGATATGCACAAGAATCTCTCCTGCGATCGGTCGTTCAACCGGGAAACCGGTGTGACCCCCATGTGAGCGGGCTCACAACGGGTTATTAGACACCCGGCGGCTGGCAAACAGTGGGAGACGCGCCGGACGAAGTCCGGCGTGTTTCTGGTGTGACTGGTGTTACTACTGAAGCGGTACCGCAGTGGGCTTAACCGGCGCCGGCAGCGCCGTCGACCCCATCAGGAAGCGGTCCGTCGCGGCCGCGGCCGCCCGCCCCTCAGCAATCGCCCAGACGATCAGTGACTGGCCACGCCCCATGTCACCGGCAACGAAGACGCCCGGAACCGACGTGTCGAAATCGGCGCCGCGGGCGACGTTGCCCCGCTCGGTGAGCTTGACCTCGAGGTCGGTCAGCAGGCCCTCCTTCTCGGGGCCGACGAAGCCCATCGCCAGCAACACCAGGTCGACCTCGAGTTCGAATTCCGAACCCTCCACCTTGACGAACTTGCCGTCCTCCATGGTCACCTCGTGCGCCTTGAGCGCCGTCACGTGACCATCCTCGCCGACGAACTCCTCGGTGTTGACCGAGAACACCCGCTCGCCGCCCTCCTCGTGCGCCGAGGACACCCGGTACATCAGCGGGTAGGTCGGCCACGGGGTGGACGGGGCGCGCGTCTCCGGCGGCCGCGGCATGATCTCGAACTGGTGGATGACGGTCGCGCCCTGCCGGTGGGCGGTGCCCAGGCAGTCGGCGCCGGTGTCCCCGCCGCCGATGATGACGACCTTCTTGCCCTTGGCGGTGATCGGCGGCTGCCCGTCGGGGCCCAGCACGTCGTCGCCCTCCTGCACGCGGTTACCCCACGGCAGATACTCCATCGCCTGGTGGATGCCATCCAGTTCGCGGCCGGGGATGGGCAGATCGCGCCCTGCGGTGGCGCCGCCGGCCAGCACCACGGCGTCGAAGTCGGCGCGTAGCTGCTCGGCGGTGATGTCCACGCCGACGTTGACACCGGTGCGGAATTCGGTTCCCTCGGCCCGCATTTGGTCCAGCCGGCGGTCCAGGACACGCTTTTCCATCTTGAATTCCGGGATGCCGTAGCGCAGCAGGCCACCGATGCGATCGGCCCGCTCGAAGACGGTGACGGTGTGGCCGGCGCGGGTCAGTTGCTGGGCGGCGGCCAGACCCGCCGGCCCGGAACCGACCACGGCGACCTTCTTGCCAGTCTTCTTCTCCGGCGGCAACGGTCGCACCCAGCCCTCGTCGAAGGCCTTGTCGATGATCTCCAGCTCGATCTGCTTGATCGTCACCGGGTCCTGGTTGATGCCCAGCACACAGGCCGGCTCGCAGGGGGCCGGGCACAGCCGCCCGGTGAAGTCCGGGAAGTTGTTGGTGGCGTGCAGCCGCTCGATGGCGTCGCGCCACCGGTCCCGGCGCACCAGGTCGTTCCACTCCGGGATCAGGTTACCCAGCGGGCAACCGTTGTGGCAGAACGGAATACCGCAATCCATGCAACGGGTCGCCTGCTCGCGCAGGGTCTCGTTGTCGAACTCTTCGTAGACCTCGCGCCAGTCGCGCAACCGCAGCGGGACAGGCCGACGCTTCGGCAGTTCCCGATGCGTGTATTTCAGGAAGCCGCTCGGATCAGCCATGCGCGGCCGCCATGATCGCCTTGTCCACATCCACGCCGTCGCGTTCCGCTTCGGCAATGGCCTGCAGCACCCGCTTGTAGTCCCGCGGCATCGCCTTGGTGAAGTGCCGCCGGTGTTGCGCCCAGTCACCCAGAACGCGCTGACCGACAGCGGAATCGGTGGCATCAACGTGCGCCTGAATCATGCCGTGCAACCACTCGTAGTCATCGTCATCCAAGCTCTCGAGCTCGACCATCTCCGCGTTGAGATTGCCTGGGAATTCGCCCTGCGGGTCGTAGATGTAGGCCACGCCGCCGGACATGCCCGCCGCGAAGTTGCGGCCGGTGCGACCGAGGACGACAACCTTGCCGCCGGTCATGTATTCGCAGCCGTGGTCGCCGACGCCCTCGACGACGGCGTGCGCACCGGAGTTACGCACGGCGAACCGCTCGCCGACTACGCCGCGCAGGTACGCCTCGCCGCTGGTCGCGCCGAACAGGATCACGTTGCCGCCGATGATGTTGTCCTCGGCCACGTAGTCCGCCGGCGCGTCGTCCGACGGCCGCACCACGATCCGGCCACCGGACAGGCCCTTACCGACGTAGTCGTTGGCGTCGCCGTAGACGCGCAGCGTGATGCCCCGCGGCACAAACGCACCGAAGCTGTTGCCCGCCGAGCCGTCGAAGGTGATGTCGATGGTCCCGTCCGGCAACCCTTGGCCGCCATAGGCTTTGGTGACCTCGTGGCCGAGCATGGTGCCCACCGTGCGGTTGACGTTGCTGATGGTCGTGGAGAACCGCACCGGCTTCCCGGAGTCCAGCGCCTCGCGGCTCATCACGATCAACTGCTGATCGAGCGCCTTGTCCAGGCCGTGGTCCTGGCGCGAGCTGCAGTACAGGTCCTGGTTCATGAACGCCGATTCCGGCTCGTGCAGAACCGGGGCCAGGTCCAGCCGGTGCGCCTTCCAGTGGGCCCGGGCCAGCGTCATGTCCAAGGACTTCACCTGGCCGACGGCCTCATTGATCGTGCGGAAGCCCAACTGCGCCATGTATTCGCGCACCTCTTCGGCGATGAACATGAAGAAGTTCTCGACGAACTCGGGCTTGCCGGTGAAGCGTTCGCGCAGCACCGGGTTCTGGGTGGCCACCCCGACGGGGCAGGTATCCAGGTGGCAGACCCGCATCATGATGCAACCGGAGACCACCAGCGGCGCGGTGGCGAAACCGAATTCCTCGGCGCCGAGCAGCGCGGCGATCATCACGTCGCGGCCCGTCTTGAGCTGACCGTCGACCTGAACCACGATCCGGTCGCGTAACCCGTTGAGCAGCAACGTCTGCTGCGTCTCGGCCAGCCCCAGCTCCCACGGCGCCCCGGCATGCTTCATCGAGGTCAGCGGGGTGGCACCGGTGCCGCCGTCGTGCCCGGAGATCAGCACCACGTCGGCGTGGGCCTTGGACACCCCCGCGGCCACCGTGCCGACGCCGTTCTCGGAGACCAGCTTGACGTGCACCCGCGCGGCCGGGTTGGCGTTCTTGAGGTCGTGGATCAGTTGCGCCAGGTCCTCGATGGAGTAGATGTCGTGATGCGGCGGCGGCGAGATCAGTCCCACGCCGGGCGTCGAGTGGCGCACCTCGGCAACCCACGGGTACACCTTGTGTCCCGGAAGTTGGCCGCCCTCACCGGGTTTCGCGCCCTGGGCCATCTTGATCTGGATGTCGGTGCAGTTAGTCAGGTAGTGCGACGTGACGCCGAACCGCCCGGAGGCGACCTGCTTGATCGAACTGCGCCGCCAATCACCGTTGGGATCGCGGTCGAAGCGCTTGACGTCCTCGCCGCCTTCACCGCTGTTGGAGCGGCCGCCCAGCCGGTTCATCGCAATGGCCAGCGTCTCGTGCGCCTCGGCGGAGATCGAGCCGTAGCTCATCGCCCCGGTCGAGAAGCGCTTGACGATTTCACTGGCGGGCTCGACTTCGTCCAGGGGAATCGGGGGATTGATCCCGGCCCGAAACTTCAGCAGGCCGCGCAGCGAGGCCATGCGCTCGCTCTGGTCGTCGACCAGGCGCGTGTAGTCCTTGAACACCTTGTACTGGCCGGTGCGGGTGGCGTGCTGCAGCTTGAAGACGGTCTCGGGGTTGAACAGGTGGTACTCGCCCTCGCGGCGCCACTGGTATTCCCCGCCCACCTCGAGCTCGCGGTGCGCCCGCTCGTCCGGGCGGTCCAGGTAGGCCAGCGCGTGCCGGGTGGCGACGTCCGCGGCGATGTCGTCCAGGGTGATACCGCCGATGGGACAGCTCAAGCCGGTGAAGTACTCGCTGAGCACGTCCTCGGAGATGCCGACCGCCTGGAACAGCTGGGCACCGGTGTAGGACGCCACAGTCGAAATGCCCATCTTGGACATCACTTTGAGCACGCCCTTGCCGGCGGCCTTGATGTAGTTGCTCAGCGCCGCCTTGCGGTCGATGCCCTCGATGACGCCGCGATCGAGCATGTCCTCGATGGACTCGAACGCCATGTAGGGGTTGATCGCCGCGGCGCCGAAACCGATCAGCGCGGCCATGTGGTGCACCTCGCGGGCGTCACCGGTTTCCACCACCAGCCCCACGTGGGTCCGGGTGCGGTCGCGCACCAGGTGGTGGTGCACCCCCGCCACCGCGAGCAACGACGGGATCGGCGCCATCCGCTCGTCGGATTCGCGGTCGGACAAGATGATCACGCGCGCGCCGTCGGCGATCGCCGCCGACGCCTGCGCGCGCACCTCCTCGAGCGCGGCGGCCAGCCCGGCACCGCCCTCGGCGACCGGGTACAGGCAGCGAATCACCTTGGAGCACATGCCATGTGGACGACCGTTGACCTCGTCATCGGGGTCGAGGTTGATCAGCTTCGCCAGCTCGCGGTTACGCAGAATCGGCTGCGGCAGCGCGATCTGGTGACACGAGCGCTCGGTCGGCGTGAGCAGGTCGCGCTCGCCGCCGGTGGTGCCCTGCAGGCTGGTCACCACCTCCTCGCGGATGGCGTCCAGCGGCGGGTTGGTCACCTGCGCGAACAGCTGCTGGAAGTAGTCGTAGAGCATCCGGGGTCGCTGCGAGAGCACCGCGACCGGGGTGTCGGTACCCATCGACCCGATCGGCTCCGCGCCGCTGCGCACCATGGGCGCCACCAAGAGGTTGAGTTCCTCGTAGGTATAGCCGAATATCTGCTGCCGCTTGACCAGTCGGTCGTGGGGCATCCGCTTGTAGTTGCCCTGCGGCAGGTCGTCGAGCGGGACCTGGTTCTTGTCCAGCCATTCCTGGTAGGGGTGCTCGGCGGCCAGCTCGGCCTTGATCTCCTCGTCGGAGACGATGCGGCCCTGCGCGGTGTCCACCAGGAACATGCGGCCGGGCTGCAACCGCATCCGGCGGACCACCTTGGCGGGGTCCAGATCCAGCACACCGGCCTCGGAGGCCATCACCACCAAGCCGTCTTCGGTGACCCAGATCCGCGAGGGGCGCAAGCCATTACGGTCGAGCACCGCGCCGATGATGGTTCCGTCGGTGAACGTGATCGACGCGGGGCCGTCCCACGGCTCCATCAACGAGGCGTGGTACTGGTAGAACGCCCGCCGCGCAGGATCCATCGTCTCGTTGCGTTCCCACGCCTCGGGGATCATCATCAACACCGCATGAGCGAGGCTGCGCCCGCCCAGGTGCAGCAGTTCGAGCACCTCGTCGAAACGCGCGGTGTCGGACGCCCCCGGGGTACAGATGGGGAACAGCTTCTCGACGTCGGCTTCGGTTCCGAAGATGTCGGTCTTGATCAGCGCCTCACGGGCCCGCATCCAGTTCTCGTTACCGGTGACGGTGTTGATCTCACCGTTGTGCGCGACGCGGCGGAACGGATGCGCCAGCGGCCACGACGGGAACGTGTTGGTGGAGAACCGGGAGTGCACGATGCCCAGCGCGCTGGTCAGCCGATCGTCTTGCAGGTCAAGGTAGAACGCCTTGAGCTGCGGGGTGGTCAGCATGCCCTTGTAGACGAACGTCTGACCGGAAAGGCTTGGGAAGTACACGGTTTCGCGGCCGGGACCGTCCTGACCGGGGCCCTTGGTGCCCAATTCGTGCTCGGCGCGCTTGCGCACCACGTAGGCGCGGCGTTCCAGCGTCATGCCGGACGCGCCGGCCATGAACACCTGCCGGAACGTGGGCATCGCGTCGCGGGACAAGGCGCCCAGCGACGAGTCGTCGATGGGCACGTTGCGCCAGCCCAGCACCGTCAGGCCCTCGGCCTCGGCGATCTTCTCCACGGCCGCACACGCGGTCGCGGCGTCCTTCGACGACTGCGGCAGGAACGCGATGCCGGTGGCGTAGCTGCCCGGCGGCGGCAATTCGAAGTCCACGACCTCACGCAGGAAGGCGTCCGGGACCTGCAGCATGATGCCGGCACCGTCGCCACTGCGCGGCTCGGCGCCCTGGGCACCCCGGTGTTCGAGGTTCAGCAGCGCAGTGATTGCCTTGTCCACAATGTCGCGGCTACGGCGGCCGTGCATATCGACGACCATGGCAACCCCGCACGCGTCGTGCTCGAACGCGGGGTTGTATAACCCGACGCGCTTGGGCGTCATATGCACCTGACCCTTCACCTGAACGTTCTGCGCGGCCGTTAGCAGCGGCCCCGACGAGGTCGCACCCTTAGGTTGCGGGCTATGACCCCTTCGGTCTTGTCTCGATGGGCTGTGCCCCAGGCGGAGATACTCCTGTTAGGGACGTCCGTGCAGCTCTGAACGGTGGCCTGGAACCGGTCTCGACAAGTCGTAAAACGATATGACAATACCCGCCTGACATGCCAACTTCGTCAAGTCTAGCCGCCAGCTGGCAGCGTCGTAAATTTCGCTGCCGGCGGTGAACCCCAATTCTGCCCACCGCCGGGCCGAGGCGCCGAATTGGTTGCATAGCTGGGCCTATTCCAGGCGGCCCGGTGCGTCGGCAGGCCGCCATGTCAAGTTTGCTGGCGAGTGCGTACAGGCCCCTCGGAGAGGCCGCCGTCAGGGGTACTAGCGTGCTCAGCGGCCACCCCGTGGTCTCGTAAGGTTTCGCCAGCTCACGCGGGCGAGTTTGCAGGTTCGCGCATCCGGT
>NZ_LZLL01000555.1:0-6003 GCF_001669335.1 Mycobacterium sp. 1245852.3
CGCGCTGGCCATCGGGCTGCAGGCGTTCGTCGCGAACCCCGAGCAGATGGAACGCTATCGCGAGCGGGAAGAGCTGCGGGCCAGCGCGTTCTTGGTGGTGTCGCTGCCGGCGAAGGCCAGCACGAAGAAGAAGAACTCGAGTTCGTTTTCGGGCAGGCTGAACTGCTCGCCGTCGTCGCCGGTGATCACCGCGGACGCCAGCGTGCTCCAGATGTCGTCGGTGGGATTGCGCCGCTTTTCGGCGGTGAGCTCCATCGCGTACTCGAAGACCGAGGCGAAGAGCTCGGTTTCGACGTGCCCGCTCGGGTGCTCCTCGGGCGCAAGCGCCTTCAGGATGCGGTCGAACAGCTCGAAGATCCGCGGCCGGTCCTCCTCTGGGATGCCGATGATGTCGCCGATGACCGTCATCGGTAGCGCGTCGGCGACGTCGGAGATCCAGTCCCCACCGCCCCGGGCGAGCAGGCCGTCGATCATCCGCGCGGCGCGCGCCCGGATGCCGTTCTCCAGCTTGGCGATCGCACGCGGGTTGAAGGCGTTGGAGATCAGCTTGCGGCGCTTGTTCAGGTCCGGCGGATCCAGCGTGATGATCGTCGGGGATGCCGAGAACATGGCGACCGGTTGAATGAGCGGGCCGTCGGCCGCGGTGAACGAGTCGGTGTCGCGATGCAGGCGGACCGCATGCCGGTGTTTGGTGGCGACCCAGAATTGGCGCTGGACGGTGTCGGCGACGCCCGGCGTCAGGTCGTGCCGAAACAGCGGCCTGGTACGCCGCAACTCGGCGAACAGTTCGTCGGGAAAACCGTTACGCCACAACGCGAAATCGGAAAGGTCCACCGCAGCGGCCGTCATGCGAACCCCCATTGGCTCCGACGCCACGCCACGCCCGGGCGGCGGCGCGTTGACGTTCAATGTCTAAAATAGTAAAAATAGACCTTAGTCGTCGAAACGCGGTGAGTTAAGAGCGGCCCTGATGCGCCCGGCCGCGTGGGAAACGGAGTGCTCGTGACGAATACGATTCCAGAGTCAGACCCCTCGGAACGGGAGTTCGGACCGGGTGGCATCGCGCTGTCGACCTACCGTTTCCCGACGGGCTGGTTCATCGTCGCCTTCGGAAGCGACCTGGGTCCCGGCCAGGTCAGGCGCGCGCACTACTTCGGCGAGGAGTTGGTGCTGTTCCGCACGGAGTCGGGCCAGGTTCACGTGATGGAGGCCTACTGTCAGCACCTCGGCGCCAACCTGGGGGTCGGCGGCACCGTGGAAGGCGAGAACATCGTCTGCCCCTGGCACGGCTGGCAGTGGCGCGGCGATGGAACCAACGCGCTGATTCCCTACAGCAAGATCGGCTGCAAGAACAACGTCCGCATCCGGACCTATCCGAGCATGGAATGGTACGGCTTCATCCTGGCCTGGCACGAGCGCCACGGGCGGGCGCCGTACTGGCAGCCGCCGGTGCTGCCGGAACTGGAAACCAACGAGTACTACCCGCTGCACCCGCACAGCCAGATGCTGAACCGGGTCAAGGTGCACCCGCAGATGATCATCGAAAACGCCGCCGACCCCTATCACGTTCAGTACGTGCACAAGGCCGCCAACCCGGCCACGACGGCGTCGTTCGAGGTGGCCGGTTATCACCTGCACGCCACCGTCAACGCCCACTTCGGCGGCGGCCGCGGCTCGACCTGGTTGACACCCGACGGGCCGGTCGACGCCAAGATCATCTACGACAACTACTCGCTGGGCCTCGGCATCGTCCGGTTCCCCAGCGAGCTGGTGGCGACTATCGAGGTGACCGGGCAGACCCCGGTCGACGAGGACTACACCGATTACTTCTACACGCAGGCTTCCGTGCGTGAACCGGGCGACAGCGGTGACGTGCCCACCGGACGTGCCGCCCGGTTCCTGGCGTTGCAGCAAGAGGTCATCAAACAGGACTTCTTCACCTGGGAGAACATGAAATACCTGGAGAAGCCCAACCTGGCGCCCGAAGAGGCACACGACTACGCGGCCCTGCGTCGGTGGGCGCACCGCTTCTACCCGGGGGAGCAACCGTCGCCCTCCGACTTCGGTTACGGCGCCGACGGCGAGCCCGACCCGGCGGCCGCCAAAGCTTGACCAGAGCCACACAGACCGATGTGCGCTGACCGCGTGGGGTCCGTGCGGCCCGCCGATTACGGCGTCGACCGTTTCACCGTGCCGGCCGTGCTCGATCTCCGCGCGCGGCAGTACCCCGACCGGGTGATGATGTCGATCGCCGGCGTCGACGTGACCTTCGAGCAGATGCGCCAGCGGTCGTGTGCGGCGGCAAAGGTGTTGAGCGAGTTGGGAGTCGGACGGGGTGACCGCATCGCATTGTTCACCGGCACGTGTCCGGAATGGGTCTACTTCTGGCTGGGTGCGGCGCGGATCGGTGCGGTGAGCGCGGCGATCAATGCCGCGAACAAAGGCGACTTCCTGTTGCACGCCCTGCGGCTGTCACACGCCAAGGTGATGCTGACCGACGCCGAACACCGGCCCCCCGCCGCCGAGGTCGCCGACGCGGCGGAGAGCCTGACGAACATTGTGGTGCAAGGTGACTCACTGACCGCGACGTTGAGACAACACGCCGGCGACGCGTCGGTCGATGACCCGGGCGAGGCGGACGACCTCGCCTGCCTGTTCTACACCTCGGGCACCACCGGCCCGTCCAAAGCGGTCGCCACGACATGGCACTACCTGTTTTCCGTGGCAGCCACCGTCTCATCGGCCTGGCAATTACGCGAGGGCGAGGTGTTGTGGACGGCGATGCCGTTGTTTCACCTCAGTGCGGCACCCAGCATCCTGGCGCCCATGCTGGTCGGCGCAACGACGGTGCTGGCCGGGTCTTTTCACCCCGGCGAGGTGTGGGACGACATACGCGCCCGCGGCGCCGTCGGGTTCGCCGGTGCCGGGGCGATGGTCTCGATGCTGCGGAATCTGCCCGCGGATCCGGATGACGCACGGCTGCCGTTACGGTTCATCTCCGCCGCGCCGATCGACGCAAACTCCTACCGCGACATCGAAAAGCGTTACGGCTGCCGCATTGTCACGATGTATGGGCTCACCGAGGCTTTTCCCATCGCCCTCAAGTCGGTCGCCGAGGAGGGGGTTCCCGGGACGTCGGGCCGGCCGAATCCCGATTTCGAGGTGCGGATCCTCGACGAGCATGGCAATCCGCTGCCCGCTGACTCCGTGGGTGAAATCGCCTGTCGGCCCAGGTATCCGCACGTGATGAGCGTGGGCTACGTCGGCGCGGATTCGCGGATAAAGCCGCATCCGGAATGGTTTCACACCGGCGATCTCGGGCGCCTCGATCGTGACCAGAATCTGACCTATGTGGACCGAATCAAGGATGCGTTGCGCCGGCGCGGTGAGAATATCTCTTCGGTCGAAGTGGAGGCCGTTGTCGCCAGTCATCCCGCCGTGGCCGAGGCCGCCGCGGTCGGCGTGCCCAGCGATTTGGGCGAGGACGACGTCCTGGTAGTCGTCACGCTGCGGCCCGGCGCCACACTGGATTTCGCGGAACTGCTCGACTTCTGCTCGGCCCGCATGCCGTACTTCTGCGTGCCGCGATTCGTGGAGACCGTGAGCGAACTGCCGAAAAACGTGATCGGCCGGATACGCAAAGATTTATTGCGCGAACGCGGCGTCAGTCCGGGGGCCTGGGATCGTGAAAGTAGTGGGTATGTCGTTCGCCGTTAGGTTCCGTTAATGTCACGTAATAGTCGACGAGTTGCATTAACGTCCCCTCAGCCCATTGTCGGCAGTGATTTCTCCAGAGAGGCTGGAAGCGATGACCATGACCTATCAAGAACAGCAAATGCTGCAAGCCGCCACCGGACGCGCTGCCATCCTGGATCTGAACGCCCGGCACAACCGGGCCTACTCCGACGGCGATCGCGACCGCTGGGTCTCCACCTTCCGTCATTCGGGTGCCAGCTATACCCGCGACGGTGAGCTTTTCAGCGACCTGCGGTCGGCCTTCGACGGTGGCGACGGTCAACGACTGGTCACGGTCGATCATGAGATCAGCGTCGACGGGGTCAACGCGACTCAGCGCTGTGTCGCTGTGCTTTTCGCCGCGATTTATGGCGACACCACGCTGCGGGCCACCGGGACCTTCCACGACACATTGATCTACGAGCGGGGCGGCTGGTACTTCACTTCGCGTGCCTTGCAGTGGGATTCCGTCCCGAGTCGCCACCCCCTCGTTATGTGAGTGGCACCGATACGTGGATCAGGATTTCGGTCAGCGGCTGGCCTTCGGCACCTACGACGATGCGCTGCGGATGGTCGGCGCGCGAAGCGAGCCCCGCGTCGCGGGAACCGCGGTCAGCGCCGCACGCATCCAGTTGTTCGCTGCGATGGTGCGCGACGGTAATCGCTCATACTGGGACCCCGAGTTCGCCCGGCGGCAGTGGGGAGGATTACTCGCGCCGCCCGCGCTGTTGATGGGCTGGCTGATCGCACCGCCCTGGCAACCCTGGGCAAGAGGCACCGCTTCGTTGATCGCCCTGCGGGTGCCGCTGCCCGGTACTACATTTATCAACGCCGCCAACGAGGTTGAGTTCCCCGAACCCATCGTCGAAGGCGACGTGCTGACCGCAGTCGACGAGCTGGTCTCGGTATCACCGGAAAAGCGGACGCGACTTGGCGTCGGCCATTTCGTCGAGACGCTGGAGACCTATCGCCGCCAGGACAACGTCGTGGTCGCCACCAATCGCAATACCTTGTTCCGCTTCACCCCCGGGCCCGCGTCGTGACCGGCGACGGCCTGGACTGGGCGATGATCTCCGTTCCCGTCGACTTGCCGGAAGTGATCGACCACATCAGCTACCAGCGGGTGGTGGAGAACGCCGGGGCAACGTGGGATTACTTCCCCGGCCATTTCGACCCGAAATACGCTCAGGCGCAGGGCAATCCGACGATTTACGTCAACACGATGCACCTGGCCGGGTTCGCCGACCGCGTCGCGACCGACTGGGCGGGGCCGCGCTCGCGCGTGGTGCGCCGGTCCATGCGACTGGCCGCGCCGGTGTATGCCGGCGACACGATGATCGGCCGGGGGCGGGCCGTGGCGAAGCGCCGGGACACCTCGGTGGAGCCGCCGCGCTGCCTGGTCGATGTCGAAATCCGGGTGACCAATCAGCATGGCGCGCTGTGCTGTCCGGTCGAGCTGACGTTGCAGGTGCCCGGATCTTCCGGCGATGGATGACATTGCCGGACTGCACCTGGCGGTGTGCCGATGACGCCCTGGACCCGGCGTGGTGTGAGCTGTTCTGCGCCGGCCTTCCGGAAGGTGCGCAGGCCTTGGCCGCGTCCGGGATGTTCGATGCGCCGGTCCCGGTCGGCGATGAGAGCGATGCGCAGACAAAGCTTTTGGCACGCCTTGGCCGCGACCCGCGGTGGGAACCGGAGATCTCATAGGGGTTTCTGCGCACACACATTGGGGCCGCGGAATGGGGGGAGACCGTTTTTGTCGGTGGTGGCTGCGATGATGGCGTCATGTCCCCGACCGTGGCTGCAGCCAGCGTCGAAGCGTCCCCGAAGGAACGTCTCGGGGAGCTCTTCGATGAACTGGCGGAGCTGACCGGTCAGCGTAATGCGATTGATGGGCGCGTCGTGGAGATCGTGGCCGAGATCGACCGCGACGAGTTGTGCGGGATGACCGGGGCGCGGTCGGTGCCGGCGTTGGTGGCTTGGAAGACGGGGTGTTCGTCGGGGAATGCGCGCACGATCGCCACCGTCGCGAGCCGGCTGGAGGAGTTCCCGCGCTGCGCGGCGGGCATGCGGGAGGGCCGGCTGTCGCTGGACCAGGTTGGGGTGATCGCGGCGCGGGCTGGCGAGGGTTCTGATGAGCATTACGCCGAGCTTGCCGCGGTGGCCACGGTGAACCAGTTGCGTACCGCGGTCAAGCTGGAACCGCGGCCCGACCCCGAGCCCCGGCCGGAGTGGCGGGGGCCGTTGGCCTCGATCACTAAGACCTCC
>NZ_LZLL01000556.1:0-946 GCF_001669335.1 Mycobacterium sp. 1245852.3
TCGAGGTCGGCAAGATCGCCTCCGAGGCCGCCGGCGAGGTGCAGGAGATGATCGACATCTGCCAGTTCGCGGTCGGCAGATTCATCAGAGTGCCTCCTGGGAGAGCGCTTCGTAGAGGGCATACGGGTCGTAGATCTCGCGGCCGATGGCCCCGGCCAGCCAGGCGGCGTCGTAGCCGGAATCGTCGGGGGCGGCACCGTTTTCAAAGCCCGCGTCGGCATCCAGGTTCGACCGGAAGATGCCCGCCGCCGACGCGGGCAGGAAGTCCTCGTAGACGATCGGCGCCGACGGGTCGCCGCCGCGGTAATAGGCCAGCCCGTCGGCGGCCATCTCCGCGTCGGTGCCCGGGAAGTACTGCGCCCACACCGCAGCCGGGTCGGCAGCGCCCATCGCGGCGTCGTAGCGTCGCCGGCCCTTCGGCGTCAGCGCGACGCCGCGCGCCTCCACTTCGCCGAAGCGCACCCGCAGCGTCCCGGTGCTGATGCGGCCGTCGTCGCGGAAGCGGCGGGGTTCGGCCAGGGCGCGAAACGAGGTCTGGCGCAACAACACCGCGGGGCCGTCGGTGCGGGGCGGGCCCTGGATCGCGTCGATCATGGTGATGCCGCGCCGGGTCATCCGCCGGTACAACTCGTCGATGTCGAGCACCCGCGGCGTGAGGTGGTTGATGTGGGTGGTGCCGACGCCGGCGATGTCGGCGGCCACGCCCGAGACCCGGGCGAGTTCGTCGTACCAGGACCGCTCGATCGGTTCGTCGGACAACGCGAACGCCGCCACGGCCGCCGCGACGAACCCCGGCGCCTGGTCGGCGTCGCAGCCGCCCGCGGCGGCGATGACCCGCGCTTGGGCCAGCAGCGCGGGGTCGAACAGCCGGCGCCGGGCCACGAAGGCGTCGACGCGGCGGCGCAGGTCGCCGTCGAAGTAGCGCGCGTCGCGGGTGGCCAGCATC
>NZ_LZLL01000557.1:0-13752 GCF_001669335.1 Mycobacterium sp. 1245852.3
CGTGCAGGCCGTGCAGCTCGTTGACCAGGTCGTTGGTACCCACCACCAAACCGGCCAGGCGATCGCTGGCCGACGCGACCTCCTCGGCCCGCAGAAAGGCCCGGGGCGTTTCGATCATCACCCACAGCTGCAACGACTTCGGCGCTCCCAATGCGTCCAGCGCGTCGGCCAGCGCTCGAACCTGTTGACCCGTCTCGACTTTCGGCACCAGCACGCCGTCGGCGGCGGAACCGGCCACCGCCGCCAGGTCGTCGTCGTGCCAGTCGGTGTCCAAGCCGTTGATGCGCACCACGACCTCGCGGGGCCGGTAGCTCTCTGACGAGATCGCGTCACACACCGTCGTCCTCGAATCGGCTTTCGCGTCGGGACCCACGGCATCCTCGAGGTCGAAGATCAGCACGTCCGCCGGCAGCGTCTTACCCTTCTCCAGCGCGCGCGGCTTGTTGCCGGGGAGGTACAGGGCGGATCGGCGCGGGCGCAGGGTCGGTGCCATGAAAGCGATTCACTTCCTGTCGTCGTTGGAGCGGGAGAGTCACGAGCGTGCGCGACGGGTGTGGGGTGCGCGCGGCCTAGGCAGAAAGTACCCTTCGGTACCGGTGGAGCCGTGCGCCGGTGGTCAGCGTTCCGGCAGGCGAAATGGCCGACGCCGCGAGTGGATCGGCGGAAGGGGAAAACGAATGTCATCATTAGGCTCGGCGCGCAGCGAGGGCGACAGCTGGGACCTGGCGTCCAGCGTGGGGGCGACCGCCACGATGGTGGCGGCCTCCCGAGCGCTGGCGTCCCGTGAGCCGGACCCGTTGCTGGACGACCGATTCGCCGAGCCGTTGGTGCGGGCGGTCGGGCACCCCTTCTTCACCCGCATGCTGGACAACGAAATCCCGCTCGAGACCGACGACATGCCGATGACCCTGCAGCAGCGGCGCGAGCAGATGACCGTGCGGACCCGGTATTTCGACGACTTCTTCGGCGCCGCCACCGCGGCGGGCATACGGCAGGCCGTCATCTTGGCCGCCGGGCTCGACGCGCGGGCCTATCGGTTGGCGTGGCCCTCGGGCACCGTGGTTTTCGAGGTCGACCAGCCCGAGGTGATCGCCTTCAAGACGAACACGCTCGCCCGGATCGGTGCCGAACCGACCGCCGAGCGCCGCACCGTCGCAATCGACCTGCGCGACGACTGGCCAACGGCGCTGCGGGACAGCGGCTTTGACGCCGACTCGCCCACCGCCTGGATCGCCGAGGGTCTACTGCCCTACCTACCGCCCGACGCCCAGGACCGGCTGCTGGACAACATCACCGCGCTCAGCGCGCCGGGCAGCCGGCTGGCCACGGAAAACATCACCGACATGAGCGTGTTCACCGACGAACGCGCTCGGGCGATGCGCAACACCTGGCGTCAGCACGGGCTCGACATCGACGTCGCCGAGCTCGTCTGGCTTGGCGAGCGCCGCCCGGCCGGCGAGCACCTGGCCGATACCGGGTGGAACGTCACCCGCCACCCGACCGAACAGGTCTATGCCGAGTACGGATTCGTGCTGCCGGACAACGAAATCCTCAGGGAGTTCCGTCACTCGATCAGTTACCTCAGTGCCGAATTGGGCTGAGTCCCAGCGGTTTGGGTGGTAATCCACCTCCGCTAGGACTTGGCTTCGCGCCACCCCCGCTCGAACGGCAGCCGCCATGCGTTGGGCGCGATGAGTTGGTGAATCGCGTTGGGCCCCCAGGTGCCTGGCTGATACAGCTTGGCGGGCGGCGGGTCGCTGAGCAGATCTTCGGAACGCTCCCATAATGATTCGATGCCCTCCGCGGTATTGAACAGCGTGTGGTCGCCCCGCATCGCATCGAGGATCAGCCGTTCGTAGGCCTCGAGCACGTCCACGACGGTGTCGATCTCCTGGGAGGAAAACTGCATGGACAGCTTGTCCAGCTTCATGCCCGGGCCGGGCCGCTTGCCATAGAACGACAACGAAACCTTCGAGTTGTCGGCAAGGTCGAACGTGAGGTGATCGGGGCCCTGCGTGCCCACCCCTGATCCGGGCGGAAACATGGTCCGCGGCGCCTCTTTGAACGCGATCGAGATGATGCGGATGCCCTCGGCCATCTTCTTGCCGGTGCGCAGGTAGATGGGCACCCCCGCCCACCGCCAATTGTCGATGCCGACCTTGAGGGCGATGAAGGTTTCGGTGTCGGAATCCTTCGCCACGCCGTCCTCGTCGCGATATCCGTTGTACTGACCCCGAACCACGTTGGCCGGCTTGACCGGCAGCATCGACCGGAACACCTTGTTCTTTTCCTCGCTGATGGCAAACGGCTCGAGCGCCGTCGGCGGCTCCATCACCACGAACGCCATCACCTGGAACAGGTGGGTCACCACCATGTCCTTGTAGGCCCCGGTCTCTTCGTAGAAGTTCGCCCGCTGCTCCAAGCCCTTGTCCTCGGGGATGTCGATTTGAATGTGATCGATGAAGTTGCGGTTCCAGATCGGCTCGAAGAGGCCGTTGGCGAACCGAAACGCCAAGATGTTCTGCGCGGCTTCCTTGCCCAAGAAGTGGTCGATGCGGAAAATCTGTGATTCCTCGAAGGTTTCGTGCACGAAGTCGTTCAGCGCCACGGCGCTGGCCAGATCGGTGCCGAACGGTTTTTCCATCACCACCCGCGACCGTTCGACCAGCTTGGCGTCGCGCAGCATGGTGATCACGGCGCGCGCCGCCTTGGGTGGAACCGACAGATAATGCAGGCGCCGAACGTTAGCCCCCAGATTCTCCTCGGCCTGGGCCACCGCCTCGGCCAGTGCCTCGGGTCCGGCGCCCTGCGGGACGTAGCTGATGATGCCGGCGAAATTGGCCCACTGCTCGTCCGTCAGCTTGTGCGAGCCGAAGGAATCGATCGCCTCCTTGGCGATCTCGCGGAATTCCTCCTGACTCAGGTCCTCCAACGACGTGGCGACGATTTGAATATTGGGCGCTAATTCCGACTGGTCCAGGTAGGCCAGGCCGGGGATCAGCTTCCGTTTCGCCAGATCGCCCGTCGCACCGAAAAGGACGATGACATGCGGGTCGAGCGCATCGGCGTGGTGGCGACGCGGGCGGGCGTCGGCAGCTGGGTAAGCGATGGTCTGAGGTTTCTCGGTAGCCACTCTTGCGATACTTCCACCGTCGCGGCGCTGTGTCTCGTCCGTCTCACGGCCGCCCGATTCTGGTTAGCAATCGCCCGATCGGGTATGGAATAACGGCGGGTTCCCGGCGCCGGGGCCCGTCTCCCCACCCACGCCAGTTGGAAAGCGATATGACCAAACCCGACAAAGACCCGCTGAGCCGCGCGCAGGAGCTGGAAAACATCGTCGACCAGCTCGAGGAGAAGGTTACCGAGGAAAGCGAAGCCGAAGGCGTTCCCGGCAACCGCAGCGACCGGGAGCAAGCGGCCGTCCGAGGTGCCACCAACGAGCCGCCGGACTGATCGGCCGCCGGCCCGGCTCGCCGAGCACGCTCATTCGCTCGGGAGGTCGATGGCGTGCGCCTTCAGCGTCGTCAGCAGCTCGGGCGCGGGCCATTCGTTGGCCCGGTAGCGGACCGGACTGATTCCGGCAACGGGCAGGATGCCCACCACGTCGACGACCGTCGCGAATGGCACGGTGAACTTGTCGGACACGTTCGACGGATCGCCGACCAGAAAAGTCACGTAATCGGTCTGCGGCAGCTCCCACGGGATGCCCTGACCCCACGCCGCGGTGCTGCGCCGGCCCCAGGCCGTTTCGATCATCTGTGCGTCGCCGACGTATTGCGGGAACAATTCGCGCTCATAGTGCTCCCGCAAGAATTCGGTCTGGTGGCGGTATTCCTTTGTGGCCAAAAGTGTTCGGGCCCGCAGCGCCAGCTCGCGCAGCGGGTGCGGGCCGGCCTGATCAAACGGCGCGATGATGGTGCCCTCGATGGTGTAGCCCTGCGGCGAGATCGGCTGCTCGGCATCGAGGTACATCTGCTCGGCGACCTCGAAGAGGTCGCCGGCGTCGTCGGGCGCGTCGGTGCCCAGCAGCAAAACACCGTCGCCCGGGAAAAACACCAGCGGACGGGGGCCGCCGGCCACCGCCAGCGAACCCAGCCACCCGGTGGCCAGGATCATCGAATCGATATAGGTGCCGCCATCGGCGTCCTTTAACAGGAACTTCTCACCCGGCGCGAAGGTCTGCTGCTGCGCCGAAAGGTTCTCCCGGGCGACCGCGAAGGCCTGATCGCCGGTGATGCCCCAGGCACCCGTTTCCGCCGGGGTCACCATGGCCCGCACGGTCGGCAGGTCGACCACGACCATCTCGTTGATGAAGGGAAACACCGGGCGCACCCACGGCTGGGCACCGGCATTGACCAAGTGATTGACGTAGCTCTGCGGGCGCAGCACCGGCCTGAGCAAGGGTTGGGCCTCGGCCCAATCCTGCGGCGCCGTCGGCGGTTGCTCGGTTGCCATGTCCACGGTGAGTGCTTCCTGCTCTTGAACAGCGAACACGCACGTTACACCCTGCGCGGGCCGACACAAGTCACCCTTTTTCGGCGCGGACGCGGCCGCCCTCAGGTCGCGACGGGCGGCCCGAACCAGGTGCCGAGGGCGCGGTGCAGCGCCGCGTCGACGCGGGTGCCGACCCAGGCGACGTGCCCGTCGGGTCGGATCAGCACCGCCGGCGGTGCGCTGACCGTCCCTAGTACCGGAAGTTCGCATAGCCCAACATGTTTGGCGGCAACCAGGCGCACCCGGTCCGCCCAGGACATGATGTCGATGCCGCCGGCGTCGCCGAAATTGACCAGCACCGGACGGGCGTCTCGCAGCAGGTCGAACACGCGCGACGAACCGTCGGCGGTGAGCAGATCCAGGTCGGGCATGCGGCGCCCCACCAGCGGGTGCCCCTCCCCCAGGTCGTAGCGGATGTCCAGGCCCGACATCATCGCCGCGAAACGCGCGCGGGGTTCGTCCATGTCGAGCAGCTCGGTCACGGTGTCACGCAGCGCGTGGATGCGGTCGTCGGGGCGAAGGAGCGCCATCTGCGCCAACGCGTTGCGCAGCACACGCTGGGCGACCGGATGCCGTTCGGCGTGATAGGTGTCCAACAGACGGTCGGGTGATGTCTTGGTGACCACCTGGCCCAGCTTCCAGCCCAGGTTCACCGCATCCTGCACGCCGGTGTTCAGGCCCTGCCCGCCCACCGGGTGATGGATATGCGCGGCGTCGCCGGCGAGCAGAACCCGCCCGCGCCGATAGTTCGCGGCCTGTCGCGCCGCGTCGGTGAACCGGGAAATCCAAGCGGGACTATGGATCCCGTAGTCGGTTCCGTATACGGCGACGAGCGCCTCACTCAGCTCGCGCAGCGTGGGTTCGGACGGCGGCCCGAGGCGCCGCTCGGTGACCATGATCCGAACCGGTCCCCCCTCCTCGGCAACCGAGAGAGCATGGACACCGAGCGCGTCGTGGCGGATGCCCCACTGCGGGGATTGCTCGGCCGCGGAGTCCATTTCGGCTTCGGCGAGCAAATAGCTCGTGGTCGCCTCCCAGCCCGGAAACTCGATGCCGGCCGCCTTGCGGACGACGCTGCGTCCGCCGTCGCACCCCACGACATACTGCGCCCGCAGCATCCGGTGATCGGACAGTCCGACGTCGGCGCCGTCGTCGTCCTGCGCGAGGGTCGCCACCTCTTCGCCCCGATAGATCGGCACGCCCAGCTCGTCGACCCAGTCCGCCAAGATACGTTCGATCTCGTTCTGCCACAGCGCGAGTCCGTAGGGATGCCGGGTGGGAAAGTCACTGATGTCCAACCGGATCTGGGAGAAGCCGGCGACCTGAGCCACCCGGCCCCGGGACAGAAACCGATCGGCGATGCCACGCTGATCGAGAACCTCGATGGTGCGGGCATGCAGCCCGCCCGCCCGCGTCCCGACCAGGTCCTGGCTGGTGCGCCGCTCGATTATGGCGGCGTCGATTCCCGCCAAACCCAGTTCGCCCGCCAGCATCAGCCCCGTCGGGCCGCCCCCGACAATGAGCACCGCGTGCGCCATGTCGCCGTTCGAGTTCTCCGCTGACCGCCAAACGCCCACTTCGCTACCCCGATTCGATTGAATTCTGGTTGAGGACAGCGATTTTGCATCGGCACCCGGGTCTTGCGGCAAGCCCCCGGATGCGCTATAGGTTGAAAGTGGCGGGGAACATCGATCACCAGCGGTCGCGCAGGGCGTCGATCGCGCGGTAAATCCGCTGCTCGCTGACCGGGCGGGGCGTGCCGAGTTGCTGGGCCCACAGGCTCACCCGGAATTCCTCGATCTGCCGGGCGACATCCCGGACGTCGGCGGCCGCCTTGGCCGCCTGCGGCAGCTCGCGCACCAGCTCGGCGTAGGCATCCTGCACCGCGTGCACCCGCTGCATGCGCTCCCGATCGGCCTGGACCGCACGGGACAGGCCTTCGAGGCGGCGCCGGATCGCGAGCAGGTAGCGGGCGAGATCGGCGAGGTGGGCGGCCCCGGTAGCGGTGACGAAACCGGCCGGCAGCAGCCGATCCAGCTGCGCGCGGACGTCGGCAATCGCGTCGACCTGCGCGGCCGGCGGATTCGCGGGCACCTGGAGCTGCACCTCCTGGGCGGCAGTCAGCACCTTCTCGACCCGGCCCACGATGTCGACGGTGGTGGGCGACAAGGACTTTGCCGCCCGCTGCTGCAGCGCGGCGAACTCCGCGCGCGTCCACACCGGCGCCGACACGAGCGCGTCGGCCGCGGCGTCGGCGCAGTCGTCCAGCAGCGCGGACAGGTCACCGTCCGGATTGCTGCCGAGAACCAACCGGGTGCGTGGATCAAGTTGACGCACAATGGCTTTGGTCGGTGACGCGACGCTGAGGCGAATCAACCGCCGGATCCCGGGTCGCATCGCCTGCTCCTGCTCGAACGACGTGGCGAACACGCGCAGGTCCACGCCGCCGCCCGCGTCGACGAATGCGGGAAAGCCCCGCACGGTGCGCCCGCCGACCGTGCGTTCGGCGACCCGCGGCAGTTCGTCGAGGTCCTCGGGCCAGCCGCGCAACCCGGTCCGCTCCAGATCACCCGCGACCGCATGGGCGACGGCCTGCTGGGCCGGCGTCGTGAGCCGTTCCTGCAGCACCCGCAGATCCTTGCCGCGCGCCACCTCGGCGCCGTCACCGGACTCGACCGCGAACGTCACCCGCAGATGCGACGGCAGCTTGTCCAGATCGAAGGCGTCGACGGGCACCAATACCCCGGTGCGACGGCGTAACTCGCGTTGCAGCGCCGGCAGCAGCGGCTCACCGCCCGGGTCGATTGCCGCCAGGACCGCGCGCGCGGTGTCGGGGGCGGGAACGAAGTTGCGGCGCAAGTCTTTCGGCAGTGAGCGGATGAGCGCGGTCACCAGCTCCTCGCGCAGCGCCGGCACCTGCCAGGCGAACTCGTCGCCGCCCAGGCGGGCCAGCACGTCGATCGGCACGTGCACGGTGACGCCGTCGTCAGCGGCGCCCGGCTCGAAGCGGTAGGTCAATGACAGCGCGACATCGCCCGTCCGCCACGTCTTCGGCCGATCCGCGGCGGCCGTCTCGTTCGTGCGCAGCAGGTCGGTGCGGGCGAAGGTGAGCAGGTCCGGCGTCTGGTGGCGCTGCTTTTTCCACCAGGCGTCGAAGTGCCGCGCCGAGACGACATCGGCGGGGATGCGGGCGTCGTAGAGCGCATAGATCTCGTCGTCGCCGACCAGGAGGTCGCGCCGCCGGGCGCGCTCCTCCAGCTCCTCGAGCTCCGCGCGCAGCCGTGCGTTGTCGCGAAAGAAGTGGTGACGGGTCTGCCAGTCGCCTTCGACCAGCGCGTGGCGAACGAACAGCTCCCGCGCCAACATCGGCTCGATGCGTGCGTACCCGACCCGGCGGCGCGCGACGAGCGGCAGCCCGTACAGCGTCACCCGTTCGTAGGCCATCACCTCGCCGCGCTTGGCGTCCCAATGCGGTTCGCTGTAGGTGCGCTGCACCAGGTCACCGGCGGCCCGCTCCACGAGCTCGGGCTGGATGCGGGCGGCGGTGCGCCCGTACAGCCGGCTGGTCTCGACCAGCTCCGCCACGACGACCCAGCGCGGGGGCCGCTTGGTGAGCGCCGAGCCGGGCGCCAGCACGAAATGCGAGTTGCGCGCCCCCAGATACTCGCGGGTGTCTTCGCGGCGCATACCCACATGCGACAGCAGCCCGGCGAGCAGCGCCGCGTGCACCCGGGCCGGATCGGCCGGCTCGTCGGACGCGGCGTCCTCCACGATTCCCAGGTCGCGGGCGATGCTGCGCAGCTGCCCGACCAGGTCCTGCCACTCGCGGATGCGCAGGTAGTGCAGAAAGTCCGAACGGCACATCCGCCGAAACGCGTTGCCGGATAACGACTTCCGCTGCTCGCGCAGATAGCGCCACAGGTTGAGATAGGACATGAAGTCGGAGTGCTCGTCGGCGAAGCGGGCATGCTTTTGACGGGCCGCCTCCTCGCGGTCGCTGGGCCGCTCCCGCGGGTCGGGAATCGTCAACGCAGCGGCCAGCACCAGCATTTCGCGCACACATCCCTCGGTCTGTGCCTGTAGGATCATCCGGCCCAGCCGCGGGTCGACGGGCAACCGCGCGAGGCGGCGGCCGAGGTCGGTGATCGCGCCGTGCTGGTCGAACGCGCCCAGTTCGGCCAGCAGCTGCACACCGTCGCGCACGCTGCGCCGGTCTGGCGGATCGAGGAAGGGAAACTCGTCGATGTCGCCGAGCTGCAGCGCCGCCATCTGCAACAGCACGGCCGCCAGGTTGGTCCGCAGTATCTCGGGATCGGTGTAGCGCGGCCGGGTCGCGAAGTCCTGTTCGGAGTACAGCCGGATGCACACGCCGGGCGCCACCCGGCCGCACCGGCCGGCCCGCTGCGCGGCGGACGCCTGCGAGACGGGCTCGATCGGCAGCCGCTGCACCTTCAGGCGCCGGCTGTAACGGGAGATGCGGGCGTTGCCCGGGTCGATCACGTAGCGGATCCCGGGCACGGTCAACGACGTCTCGGCGACGTTGGTCGCCAGCACGACGCGGCGCCCGGTGTGGGGCGCGAACACCTTCTGCTGCTCGGCGGTGGGCAGCCGGGCGTACAACGGAAGCACCTCGGTGTGTTTGAGAGCGCCGCCCAAAGCCTCTGCGGTGTCTCGGATTTCGCGCTCACCCGACAGAAAGACGAGGATGTCCCCCGGCGGCTCGGCCTCGAGCTCGGCGATGGCGTCGACGATCGCCTCGACCTCGTCGCGGGTCTCGGTGCGCACGATCTCGTGGTCGGGGTCGTCGGGATCATCCTGCGTGTCGACCGGTACGGCAACCTCCAGCGGCCGGTAGCGGATCTGCACCGGATACGTGCGTCCCGACACTTCGATGATGGGCGCGGTGGTGCTGAGCCCGTGCTCGGCTCCGCCGCTGGGCCCATGTTCGGCTCCACCGAAGTGGGCGGCGAAGCGCTGCGGCTCGATGGTCGCCGAGGTGACGATCACCTTCAGGTCGGGCCGGCGCGGCAGCAACTCGCGCAGGTAACCGAGCAGGAAATCGATGTTGAGGCTGCGCTCGTGGGCCTCGTCGAGGATCAGGGTGTCGTAGCGCAGCAGGCGGCGGTCGCGCTGGATCTCGGCGAGCAGGATCCCGTCGGTCATCAGCTTGATCAGCGTGCGGTCGCTGACCTGGTCGGTGAACCGCACCGTGTAGCCGACGACGTCGCCGAGCGGGCTGCCCAGCTCGTCAGCGATGCGTTGTGCGACGGTGCGGGCGGCCAGCCGGCGCGGCTGGGTGTGCCCGATGGTTCCGCGGACACCGCGGCCGGCCTCGAGGCAGATCTTGGGCAGCTGGGTGGTCTTCCCCGACCCGGTCTCCCCCGCGATCACCACCACCTGATTCGCCCGGATCGCCTCGGCGATCTCCTGCCGCCGCTGGCTGACCGGCAGGTCGGGGTAGGCGATCGCGGGGACCGCGGCGTGGCGCGCGGCGACGACCGTCTGCGCGGCCGCGATCTGGTCGGCCAGCCGGCGCAGCTTCTCGGGCGGGGCCCCGCGCAAATTCTTCAGGCGCCGGCCGAAGCGGGCCGCGTCGCGCAGCGTCACACCGTCGAGCTGTGTGCGCAACTGCGCTACAGACGGTTCGGCCACTGCTGCCACGATAGGCGTCATCCGGCGGCGCCGGCCACGAGGTGTCGGCGACGCTGCAGAGGTCGACGTGGTGTCAGAATGGCGATGCAGCAATTCGCCGCACGTCGCCAGCACGGGGGTGACGAGGAGACTTAACGGAATGCGTCACAGTTTCGGTGGCCCGTACGGCGGTCGGGATACGCGCCGATATCGATTGCGCCTGCGCGCCGATGCGGGGACGGTCTTCTACCGCACACAACAGGCGCGGATGCTGCGAATCTTCTTGGGAGCCACCACATTCCTGTACGCCTACGGGGTGGTGTTCACCTTGTTCCCGATCCGTTCGGGGCTCACCCTGTCCAATCCGACAGGCGGAATCGTTGCGGTCGGGCTCGGTGTGGGTGCACTAGCCTTGCTGGCCGCCCGGCCCGACAAACCGGCGCCCGCGACGGTAGCGGCGGTCGTGGCCACACCCATCGTGATGGCGTTCCACCGCGCGATCGTTGCCGAGTTCGTCTGCCTGATCGGGCCGATGTTCCTGGCGATGTACCTGCGCGCGTTTTACTCGCCACGCCGCGGAGGGACCCTGGTGGCTGTGCTGACCGGGCTGTCGGTTGCGGCACTCGCGGTCGCGCCCACGCCGAAGTTGTGGATCGACTACGTCATTTTCGTGGTCGCGATCATCGGCGCGGCTGAATCATTCGGGTTGTTGACGCGCGCCCTCGTCGCAGCGGCGTGCACCGATCCCCTCACGGGCCTGCTCAACCGCGCAGGGTGGGAGATCGCCACCGCGGACCTGTTGGCGCGATCTCGTTCGGCCGCAACCACTGTCACCGTGATCGCGATGGACATCGACAACTTCAAAAGCCTCAACGACACCCAGGGCCACGTAGCCGGCGACCAGCATCTGATCAGCTGCGCGGCTTTTTGGCGACAAGTCGCGCCCGCCAATGCCGTTCTGGCCAGATTTGGCGGCGATGAGTTCGCGGTGTGCATCGCCGACCGTCGTCCAACGGGTGCCGAAGCGGCGAAGTTCATTGCTTGCGTCCACGAACACACGCCAGGCACCAGCGTCGGCACCGCAACCCGCAGCGGTGAGGGCGCGGACATCACCTCGCTGTACGCGGCTGCCGACGCGGAGCTGTACAACGTCAAGCGTGAGAGACGCGGCCCCGATCTGCGGCCGTCGCGAGGTTGACGGCGGCTGAATCCGGGTATCAGGTGGCGAGTGCATCGAATTTGGATGCCGGCTTGCGGGGGAAGTGATCGGCGATGGTCGGTTGGCTGGACAGGCTGCAGCGACGTAATCGAGTCGTCGGCGTGATCGTCGGTGTCGTCTACAAGTACAACGACGATCAGGGCGGTTACCTCGCCGCCCTGATCACCTATTACGGGCTGGTGTCGCTGTTTCCGCTGCTGCTGCTGTTGACCACCGGCCTCGGGGTGGTGCTGGCCGGCAGACCCGATCTGCAGGCGCAGGTGTTGCACAGCACCCTGAGCCAGTTCCCGGTACTCGGCGACCAGCTGCACCACCCCCAGGGGCTCAGCGGCGGAGCGGTGGGCGTGGCCGTCGGGTTGCTCGGCGCGCTCTACGGCGGCCTGGGCGTGGGACAGGCGCTGCAAAACGCGATGGACACGGTGTGGGCGGTGCCGAAGCACAAGCGCCCCAACCCGATTCGGTCCCGGCTGCGTAGCCTGCTGTTGCTGTTGGTGCTCGGCTCGGCCGCCATCGCGGCCACGGTGTTGGCCGCGGCGGGCCACGCCACCAGCGCGCTCGGCGTCTTCAGCAAGATCGGCCTCGCACTGGCCGCGGTGGCGATCAACGCGATGATCTGCCTGGTGGCCTTTCGCGTGACGACCGCACGCGCACTGACCTACCGGCAGGTGTTGCCCGGAGCGGTTGCCGCGGCGTTCATTTGGCAGATGCTGCAGTGGTTCGGCGCCGGCTACGTGGCGCACACCGTGAAAAGGGCCAGCGCCACCAATAGCGTGTTCGCACTGGTGTTGGGGGCGTTGGCGTTTCTGTTCCTGACCTCGGTGGCGCTGGTGATGTGCGCCGAGATCAACGTCGTCCTGGTGGAGCGGCTGTACCCGCGCGCCCTGCTCGGCGCATTCACCGACGACGCGGATCTGACGATGGCGGATCGGCGGACCTACACCAAGAAGGTCAAAGCCGAACGGGTCAAAGCCTTCGAGCGGGTGCATGTTCATTTCGACGACATCAAGCGGTTGCCCGCGAAAACCGTTGGGCGCCTTGGCGCGGTCCATGACTTTCGCCGCCCGCGCACGCCATGATGCGGGCTTGTTTCCCGGTGTGTGGCGAGGGCGTTGGCGTGGCGCAATAGTCTGCAGTGATGAGTCTGGTCACCTATGAGCTGCACGACCACGTTGCCACCATCACCCTGAACCGCCCGGAGGCCCGCAACGCCATCAACGGCGCGCTCCGCCAGGACCTCAACGCCGCCTGGGATCGCTTCCGCGACGACCTGGACGCCTGGGTCGGGATCCTGACGGCCAACGGCGGCGTCTTCTGCGCCGGCGGCGACCTCAAGGACGGGGAAGGCTCGGTCGGGACCTTCGGTGGCACCTTCTGGGAGAAGCCGACCATCAACTCCTTCGAATCCGGCATGGAACTGTTCAAGCCGACGATCGCCGCCGTGCACGGTCCCTGCATCGGCTACGGGGTGACCGGGGTGTTGTTCTGCGACTTCGTCATCGCCAGCACCGAGGCCACGTTCTGCTTTCCCGAGGTGTCGATCGGGGTGCCCACCATCGTCGGGGCCATCCGGCTCCCGCAACGGGTGGGCTGGGCCAACGCGATGGAGTTGCTGTTGACCGGAAAACCCATGAGCGCCGAGCGGGCCAAGGAGGTCGGTCTGGTGTGGAAGCTGGTCGAGCCCGACCAGCTGCAGGCCGAAGCCCAGGCGTGGGCCCGCACGCTCACCGAGGCCGCACCGCTGGCCCAGCGGGCGACCAAGGAAGTGGCGTGGCGGACCGCGGACATGGGCTGGATCGAATCGGTGCGCTTCGGCGAGACCATGCGCAAGGTGGCCGGTGCGACCGAAGACGTCGCCGAGGGATTGCGGGCCTGGGCCGAGAAGCGCAAACCGCAGTGGCGTGGGCGTTGACGCTCAGAAGGCGTACCGCACTCGGCACGCGGGCAGCGTGACCGCGAGCAGGTCGGTCAGGTCCTGCACCCAGCGTCCCTTCCACGGGCTCTTGTAGCGGACGTTCCACTGCCCGCTCTGACTGCGCTTGAGCTGCTGAAGGTCCGGCCGCCACAGCAGCTCCTCCCCCTTGGGATGCCAGCCGAGGTTGACGTCGTGCAGCTCCTGGTTGTGTGTCAGGAAGATGACCTCGGCCGCCAGCTGGCGCTTGGTGCGCTCGCTGGTGTTGTCGGCGACCTGTTGCAGCAGCTCGGCCCAGTCGTCGCGCCAGCCGTCGTAGACGATGACCGGGCTGAGATTCAGATGCACCTCGTAGCCCGCCTCGACGAAGTCGTCGATGGCCGCGATGCGGTCGGCGATCTTCGAGGTGCGGATGTCGACCAGGCGCGATGCCTGCGCCGGCATCAGGCTGAACCGCACGCGGGTGCCGCCCCTGGGGTCACGGTTCAGCAGGTCGCGG